>JBOGOY010000905.1:0-2254 GCA_050748185.1 Pyrinomonadaceae bacterium | reverse complement strand
CCCTTCCAACAGCGCCTCGGTCCCCCGGCAACGCACGACCGTCGGCGCGACGCTCCCGAGGATGATCCGCACATTACTCACCCGGTCGCCGGAGTCAAGCTCAAACGCCCCGGCCATGCAGGTCTTGGAGATCGCCTGCGCCTTGCGCGTTCCCACTTTGCGATAGTAATGCCGCCTTTCGACCTTCACACGCGGCAGACGGATGCGACTCAGGAGTTCGTCCGCGCGCATCGACGTCTGCTTGTAGCCGGTGTGAAACTCGTCGTATTTGGTCCAGCGCGCGCCCGAAGCGGAGACGAGTTCGACTTCGGCATCGTAGGCGAGCAGGGCGGGCGGCGAGTCGGCGGCGGGCGAGGCGTTACAGATGTTGCCGCCGAGCGTGCCCCGGTTCTGGATGGCGACGCCGCCGGTTTCGCGCGCGGCGTCGCAGAGGTTCGGGAACTCGCGCCGTAGCATCTCGTCGCGCTGGACCTCGGTGTAAGTGGTTAATGCGCCCAGCGTGACGTATTGCGGCGTGACCTCGATCCCCTTCAGTTCCCGCAGACGCCAGACGCTCAGGAACCGCCGGTGCGCGAGCCTGCCCGCCTCGAAGAGCACCATCAGATCGGTGCCGCCGGCGAACGATTGCCAGACGCCCGGCTCGGCGTGCAGCAGGTCGAGCGCCGCCGCCAGCGACTTCGGCGCGCGCAATTCGTAAGTGGGGACCAGTGCCCTCATGCACCCGCCCCCGTTTTCCGGCAGGCGCGCAACACCGACTCGAAGATTTTCGTGTAGCCCGTACAGCGGCACAGATTGCCAGCGAGCGCGTGCCGGATGTCGGCCTCGGCGGGCTCCGGCGTTTGTTCGAGCAGGCTGACAGCGGCCAGCACCATCCCCGGCGTGCAGATGCCGCACTGCGCGCCGCCGCATTCGACGAAAGCCTCCTGCACGGCATGGAGCCGTTCGCCATCGGCCACACCCTCGATCGTCGTGACGCTCGCGCCTTCGACCTGCAACGCGGGCACGAGGCAACTGTTGACCAACTCGCCGTCAATCAGCACCGAGCACGCGCCGCACTCACCCTCACCACACCCCTCTTTGGTCCCCGTCAGACGCAACTCCTCGCGCAGCACGTCGAGCAGTCGCGCCATCGGGTAGGCGTGCAGCGTGCGGGGCGCGCCGTTGACGGTGCAGGTGAGTTTGGTTTTCGCGACTTTTGGCATGATCAGACCGACAGTTATCTCATGCTGTCTCGCGGCTCCGGCCGCCTGATGTGCGGAAGGGCTCTGCCCTTCCGTCACGACTGTTCTCCTGCTTGGAGCTATGCCCCTGTCCGGGGCGTAGCCCCGGGTAAGCTTGACACTTACCGGTGAGGCAAGCGTCACCGCACATCAAGCGGCCGCAGCCGCTGGGAGACAACGAATATGACAAAAGGTCTGACAGTCGTCAGGGTCTCTCCCTCTTCGGCGCGCGGCATCGCGAGGAATTTGAGATTGGATGTATTACAGTGTCGAACGTGTCACGGGTGAAAGGAGATTGACTGATGGCCGATTGGCTGGACGAGAGGACGGCGAAATTGCGTGAGTTTTTCAAACTCGTGGAAGTCGCCGAATTGACCGGGCCGGAAGCGGCGAAGTTTGAACTGTCGCCGGAGATGGCCGAAGGACTCAGGCACTTCAACATCGAATGGCACGTCGTCCCTTCGGCGGAAGTTGTGCCGCTCGAAGAGGCATACTGGGCGCGGCTCTACCCGCTGGCCCCGCGGGATTTCGCCAAGCCGCGTGAGCACGGGCCGAGTTACCGCGACCACATCATCGAGGGCCACGGGCTACATCAGGGGCGGATCGTCGGCGTGGAGACGACGCCGAAGCCACGCTACCTGCCGGGCAACCGGCAGGCTTACGGCACGCCCTACGGCTTCGATGCGTCCGCCGATCCGTTTGCGCCGTACATGGGCCGCGCGGGGATGATGAACGGCACGCGCTACGACCACAATTACCTTTCGCTGCGCGAGTTCGTCCGCGTCGTCAACGCGGACTGGGCTATCCGACAACTACTGCCCGCCGACTATCGCGCGACCGTGTGTCCGCCCGCCGTCTTTAACCTCGTCGGTACGATCTTTCATCCCGAGTGGAGCGAGACCGAGACGCTCGAACTCGGCTTCTACCGCGACGGGCAGGGCAACGCGACGTGCTACGCGGTCGGCCCGAACCGGCCGGGCGATTTCTCATACATCAGCGAGGTCGAGGGCGAGGCCGAGTGGTCCCTGCTGGGG
>JBOGOY010000904.1:0-2257 GCA_050748185.1 Pyrinomonadaceae bacterium | reverse complement strand
GCTCTACGGCGTCGGCGGCGTCTATCGCATCAACCGCCGGGTCAACCTTGCCGGCGAAATCAACGGCCGCGCCAACACGCGCAGCAGCCGTGCCCCCTTCGGCACCGAACCGCTCTCCGAAGCGCGCCTCGGTCTGCAAGTTAAATCTGGCAATCTCCGCTTCGATTTCGCCGGCATCGCCGGGCTCACAGACTTCAGCCCGCGCACCGGCGTTACCTTCGGCCTGACTTATAACTCACCTTCGATCTTCACGCCGGCGAAGTAAGTTCAAAGTTCAAAGCTCAAAGCTCAAAGTCGCTTTCTAGTGATGAGCAATTCCAGTAGGCCGGCGATTTTGGAATTCAGGTTGCTGGCCTTAGACTTTGAACCTTGAACTTTGAACTTTGAACTTTGAACTATGTTTGACTGGGTCAAAGACGTGGCGGTGCGCTTGCAGTGGTTCATCGTCGGGGTGCCGATTTACGTGGCGGGTCCGGCGATGGTCTTGATCGGCGCGCTCGATTCGTCGCTGTTGTCGCTGCCGGAGATCAACGACTACCTCGTGGTGATGCGCTGTTACAGCGATCCGAAGGCGGTCTTTTACTTTCCATTGTTCGCCGCCACCGGCTCCGTCATCGGCTGCATGTTTCTCTACGCGATTATGCGACGAGGCGGGCAGGCAGTGCTCAGGCGGCGCTTCAAAGCCGAGCATATCGAGCGGGTCGAACGGGCCTACGCGCGCTTCGGTTTCTTGACACTGGCGATTCCGGCGCTGCTGCCACCGCCGATGCCGTTCAAGGTCTTCGTCGCGACGGCCGGCGCGCTCGAATACCCGCGCTGGCGCTTCATGGTCACGATCATGCTGGCACGCAGTCTGCGGTACTACGTCGAGGGCGTGCTCGCGGTCTTCTACGGCGCGCTCGTCCTTGAGTTCATCAAGCGCTACGGCCTGCCGCTGGTGGGCGTCGTCGTCGGCGTGGCCTTAGTCGGGAGCTTGGTTTACCTCTTGGTCAAGCGTCTGCGCCGTGCAACTATCGCGATTGAGCCTCCGCCGGCCGGAACCATTGCGCCTGAAGTCGAAACGCCACCGTCCTCGACCGTCTCATGACCAAATGCCACTTGCCAGCGAAGGAATGCTGATTCGTGAAATGGTTGTTGCGTAAAATCACCAATGGGCTGACGGAGATCTCACAATATCTCGTGGCGTTCGGTCCGTTCGGCATCTTCGCCATTGCGCTGCTCGATTCGGCGCTGATTCCTTTGCCGGGCGGGCCTGACGCGGTGTTGATTCTGCTGTCGGCGGCGCGGCCCGCGTGGATGCCTCTCTACGCGGTCGCGGCGACACTCGGCTCCACGATCGGTTGCGTCATCCTGTACTACATTTCGAGCCGCGCCGGCGGCCGTGCGCTCAAACGGTTTTCGGAGTCGAAGCAGGCGCGGGTCAAGGAATTGATTGACCGGTACGACGTGCTTTCGGTGCTGGTCGCTTCGATCCTGCCGCCGCCGTTCCCGTTCAAATTGTTTGTCGTGACGGCGGGCGTCTTTCGCCTGAACGTGACGCGCTTCGCGCTCGCGGTCGGCGCGGGCCGCCTCTTCCGCTACCTGCTCGAAGGCTACCTCGCGATTCGCTTCGGCGAGCGCGCCAAAGATTTGCTCGCGCAGTATTACCCCGCGATCGGCGTCGGTCTCGCTGTGCTGATCGTGCTGTTCTTCGTCGGGCGGAACGTGTTGCAGGCGAGAGGCCGCAGGCGAGAGGTCAGAGGTCAGAGCTCAGAGGTCAGCAGGGCAGTTGATCGCTGACTGCTGAATTTCAAGTGAAGGGCACGGCCGGGAAAGATTCAAGCACCCTCGCGAGACTACCTCTGACCTCTGAGCTCTGACCTCTGACCTCGGCTCCCCGCTTTGAGCCGGCGGGCCGAGGCCAGATCGCGGGCGCCGTGGCTGTCTAAAATCTCCAGCAGTCGGAGGAAGACTTGGGCGGTAGCGAGGGCGTCGCCGGCGGCGCGATGGCGGCCGCGAATCTGGACGGCGAAGTGCTCGGCGACGGTGTGCAGACGGTGGTTTAGCAGATCGGGCAGCATCCGGCGCGACAGCGACACCGTGCAGAGGTTTGGGTTGATCATCCGGCGGCCCGGATAGACACGACTGATCTCGTGATTGATGAACCTAATGTCGAACGGCGCGTTGTGCGCGACCAGCACCGACGTACCGGCAAACGCCAGCCACTCGTGGGCGATGTCGCCGAAGAGCGGGGCGCGTTGGACCATCTGATCGGTGA
>JBOGOY010000903.1:0-2259 GCA_050748185.1 Pyrinomonadaceae bacterium | reverse complement strand
AATGACAGCCTGTCGAACGGCACGTTCTCAATCGGGTACTGCTGCCAATCTTTGAAATCGAAATGCCACCACTCAACTTCATAGACAGTGAAACCTTCCGCCTCCATCGCGTCGCGCAACAATTCGCGGTGCCAACGCTGGAGTGAAGTGCCGCCGGGATAGTCTGGGTATGAGCGGTCGGTGGTCTCGTCATACGTGCCCACCATGTCGACGGGCTTGCCCGTCTTCAAATCGTAGAGCGTCAGATCGACCGCCGCGCCGCGATTATGGCGCGACCCTTTGGACGGATCGGCCACGAACAGCTTCTTGTCTTCCGGCGTCGCGTCCCAGAATACTTTGGTGACGTACCAGGGCCGGTAGGCATCGTGGATGAGTAGGCCGTAGCCCTGCTCTTTCAACTTGCGATGCGCGCGGGCGACCGCCTCGGCCGCCGGGCGTTGCAGGAAAGCGCGCGGCTCGGAGTAAAAGACGTTGCCGAGAAAATTGTTGGTTGAAGCATATCGGACTTCGAGCTTGATTGTCGGATCGAGGCGGGTGAGTTCTACCAAGTCCGGCGCGCGGAACTCTCCGGCCTCTTTCGGCGGTTGGGCGACGAGCGCCTCTTTCAGCAATTCGCTGACGGGTCTGACGGGCTTGATACGAAGCTGACCCGCGCCTTCCTCCGGCCCGACGTTGCGGCGTTTGAAGACGACGCTGGCCGCCTCAACTTGCGTCGCCCGCCCGTTTTTGTCGCGTGTGAAGATGAGCCGCTCGCCGTCGTAGAGTCCTCGGTCGGGAAACTTGAAGACGTTTTCCGAAACCTGCTCAAGCGGATCGAACTCGAACCACTCGATCAAGGCCCAGAGTTGACCGTCCTTCTCGAAGATGTAAAGGATGTCGTGGTCCCATCCGTACTCGCCGACGAGTCCGCGCCAACTGGCCGGCGCGGGCGGCGGTTTGGGAACTTCGACGCGCTTGAACGTTTCGTTGCCGATGACAATCGCATTGTCGCGCACCAGTATTTTTTCGCCGTAAGCGAGCTTGTCATCGACGATGAGCGCGTCGCCGATTGAACGCAGCCGCACTTGCTCTCCGCCATCGGAACTGAATTTAGAAAGTTTGCCTCCACTCTCAATCAAATCGACGTTTCTCGCGCCGTTCACGTAGCGCCCCTCGATGCGGCGCGCAAGCTCTGGATCGACGGGCGTCGTAATTTCCAGCTGCGGCACGGGCTTGCCTTGACGCGCGGCAAACATGGCGGTCAACGCGAGATTGGCGATTCGGTTGGTCACCGCGTTGGCGGCATCTTTCGTCGTGACCACGACCACGCCGAGCTTGTCGTCAGGCATCGCCTTCAGCGTCGTGGCAAAGCCATAGATGGCCCCGCCATGACCGATGGTGCGATGGCCTTCAAGTTCGCGCACGCCGAAGCCGATGCCGTACCCCGTCTTCTGTCCTGGCGGCGCGAACTGCGGAGTCCACATCTCGTCGAGCGTTGAGGATTTGAGCATCCGCCCTTTCGCGCCGCGCCCGCCGGCGAACAGCGCGCTCATGAAGCGTCCCATGTCCGTGACCGTCGTGTACATGCTGCCGGCGGGGCTGATGCCAAGCTCGAACGTGGGCGCGTCAAAGACGCGGCCGTCAATCGTCCACATGTACGCCTTCGCCAAATCCTTCGTGATCTCCGGCGTCGGCTCGAAGCTGCTACGCTCAAGGCCGAGCGGGTCGAGCACCGCGCGCTTGAGATATTTCGCGAACGGCTGCCCTTGCGTGCGCTCAAGCACGTAGCCGACCGCCGCTATCGCCGCATTTGAATACTTGGTGCGGGTTTCCGGCGCATAGACGAGCGCCGTCTGATTGAGGCTGGCAATGGTGCGGGCGAGCGACGGCTCGTCGGGGTCGAAGTAGTGGCCGACGGGCGGCTCGCGCACGAGGCCCGAACGGTGCGACATCAGTTGCCTGAGCGTGATGGGCTTGCCGGACGAATGGCGCGGGCGGAAGTCCGGGAGGTAGCGAGTCACCGGCGCGTCGAGATCGAGCTTGCCCTGCTCGACTAACTGCATGACCGCGATGTCGGTGAAGAGCTTCGACACCGAGCCGACGCGATAGACGGTCTCGGCGGTGGCGGGCGTCTTGTTCTTCGGATCGGCGAAGCCGAAGCCTCTGGCCCACACGATTTGTTGATCATCGACGAGCGCGATGGAAAGGGCGGGGAGTTCCTTGTCGGCCATCTCGTGCGTGATGAACCGTTCGAGAATTACGACCGCCGCTGCGTAGTCC
>JBOGOY010000902.1:0-2259 GCA_050748185.1 Pyrinomonadaceae bacterium | reverse complement strand
GCCACGGACATCGCCCTCGACGCCGCTCTCGCCACGCACCGCCGCGCCGGCGCTCTCGCCACTTTGGTGTTGCTGCCGAATCCGAGGCGCGAGCGCTACAGCGCCGTAATGGTGGACGAAGGGCTGGTCAAGGGGTTCGGACCTTACCCCGAAAAGTCCTTCGGGTCCGATAACGCCGGAGGCGCGTTGCGCGTCTCACGAAATGAAGAAGGGAATAGCCCGGGCCTGATTGGTGGGGTGGCGACGGAGCCGGGTGGACAGTCGGCCGAGGGCGAGAAAGCGCCTTTGATGTTCACGGGCATTCAGATCCTTGAGCCGCGCATTTTCGAATACATCCCGCGCGGTGTGTTTTCGCATTCCACGACCGACGTCTATCCGCAGGCCATTGCGCGCGGCGAGAAGATCGCGGCGCACGTGGCCGCAGGCTACTGGTACGAACTCTCCACCATTCCCCGATACCTCGAAACGAGCCTCGCGCTGATGAGGCATGAGGGGCGTGCGGTCGAACACGGTCCGGGCGCGTTCGTCGAAGACGGGGCCGACGTGTCGGGGGCGGTGTTGTGGGAAAACGTAAGGGTCGAGGCCGGGGCGAGTGTGCGGCGCGCCGTGCTGGGCGCGGGCGTGCGGGTGTCGCGCGGCGAGGTGTTTGAGGATACGGCCGTGGTTCGGGCCGATCTCGTCGAGAGCGCGGAAAAGCCTGAGAAAGCTCTCGCCGGAGAGCGCCGTGGAGAGAATTTTGTTGTGCCTTTACCGCGATGATACAATCGCTGCGCTTAACACCAAGTTTACTGCGACGGACGCAACAGCGCCCTCGGAGGGCGACACTAAATCCTCAGAAGTGACGGGTGACAGGTGATAAGTGACAGGAAACAGAGGTGCCACCGTGGATTGACGCTGACACCTAACACCCGCGACCGCGGACGGCGCGACGGGTTGAACTTTCCGGCGCGTCACGGTGATGGTGGCCGCGTGAGAGTTGCTTCTCCTGTCACCTGTCACTATTTACCTGTCACTGATCAGCATCATAGTTGTCCGCACCATTTCGCCTGATGAGCCACCCGATCGGCATCACCGCTAACGCCTTCGGCAACCCCGCGCGCGAACGTTTGCAGGGCTATGCCGCGCAGCGCGGCCTCGATGCGGGCGAGGTTGTGGCGCTGACACCCGACGCCTCCACGCGCGAGTATTTTCGGCTCAAGTGGAAGCGCGGGACGGCCGTCGCGGCCGTTTACCCGGAGCCATTCGATTCGCAGGTCCACCCGTTTCTCGACGTGACCCGGCTGATGCGTGCCGCCAAGATTCCCGTCCCTGAAATCTACGACGTGGACGCCGCGAGCGGCGTCATCATGCAGGAAGACTGTGGCGACCGCCAACTCCGTGCCGTCTTCGACACGGCGACCGAGGACGAACGCGACGACTATCTTGACCGCGCTATCAGCCTGATCGCCGACATTCAGGCCGCGACGCCTTTGGCCTACGAGATGGATTCCATCTCGAGCCGCCTCGCCTTCGACGAGGCTAAGCTCTCTTGGGAGATGGACTTCTTCATGGAGCACTTCTTCAAGAGCCTGCGCCGCGAGACGCTCAGGCACGCCGTCGAAGCCCAACTCCGCGCGGAGTTGCTCGAACTTTCGGCCGACTTGGCCGCCAGACCGCGGGTGCTCTGCCACCGCGATTTTCACTCGGCCAACCTGCTCGTCGATCGGAAAGATCGCCTCCGCATCATCGATCATCAAGACGCGCGGATGGGGCCGGCGAGCTACGATCTCGTCTCCCTGTTGCTCGATCGCCAGACGGAATTGCCGTCACTCGCGGAGGTGCGTGGGCGGCGTCTGTATTTTCTCGAAGAACGGCGCCGGCGTGGCCTCGAAGCGCTCGATCCGGACGACTTCGCGCGCGAATTCCGACTGATGACGGTGCAGCGCTGCCTGAAGGCCGTCGGCACCTTTTCGTACCAGACGGGGGTGTGTGGGCGCGGCGGGTTTTACGGGCGCTACATCCAACCAATGCTCAAAATCGTGCTCCAGTCACTCGGCCTGCTCGAACGCTTTCCCGCGCTCGGCGACGCCTTACGCGAGCGCGCCGACGAGACATACGCTTAAGGAAATGATGAACGCGAAATGATGAATGATGAATGAAAGACGGTCCGAACTGCTTTTAATTCATCATTCATCATTCATCATTTCGCATTCCTTCTATGTGGCACAATCTATTCGGGTGGTTGTGGCGGCGCGCGCCGCGGCGCGTTCGTCGGTGGGG
>JBOGOY010000901.1:0-2287 GCA_050748185.1 Pyrinomonadaceae bacterium | reverse complement strand
AATGGGCAGAGGGCATGAAGAAGGTAATGTTTGGAAGGGGCTGGCGGCAGGTGTCGTCGGAGGGCTGATTGCGTCCGTGGTGATGAATCAATTTCAAGCTCTCTGGAGCAGGCTGGCCGAAGGGGAAGAAAGGTCGCACGGGGCGCAGTCGATGCAGCAAGGCTCTCCGCGGAGCGGCGTCGGACTCGATTTACATGCCCGACAGGAAGACGAAGAGCCGGATGACGACGCGACGATGAGGCTCGCCGAGGTCATCTCGAAGGGCGTCCTCGACCGCGAATTGACAAAGAGTGAGAAGCACACAGCAGGCACTGCCCTCCACTACGCCTACGGCATCACGATGGGTGCGCTGTACGGCGCGGCAGCCGAGTTCGCGCCGGTCGTCACCGCCGGCGCGGGTCTGCCTTACGGAGCGAGCATCTGGATCGTCGCGGACGAGGGGGTCGTGCCGGCGCTCGGTTTGTCGAAATCGCCGACGGAGTACCCGCTCTCGATTCACGCCTACGCGCTCTCAGCGCACTTCGTTTATGGCATGACGACGGAGGTCGTACGGCGCGCGGTGCGTAGCACGCTCTGATATTCGGGCGTCGCCTTTTGTGGCGTCAGAGCGGCGGGCGCGACGGAGGCGGGAGTGTTCATCCCGCAATCTAAAATATGTCCGAAGAAAAGGATTTCAACCAGCGAATGCAGCAAGTTGAGGGGCTAATCCGCAAGATCGAGAATCTGCCCGACCCGGAGGCGCGGGCCGCCGCCGTGGAACTGATGCAGTCGCTGATGGACTTTCACGGCGCGGGGCTCGACCGCCTGATGGAGATCGTCTCGGAGTCGGGCGAAGCGGGCTACGCCGTCTTCGACAAGTTCGCTGAGGACGATGTGGTCGCGAGCCTGCTGCTGCTCTACGGATTGCACCCTGTCCCGCTCGAAACGAGGGTGTTGGGGGCGCTCGACAAGGTGCGCCCGTATCTGGACTCGCACGGGGGCAACGTCGAGTTGCTCGGCGTCGAAGGCGGCGTCGTGCGGCTCAGGCTTCAGGGGAGTTGCAAGACCTGCCCGTCGTCGGCGATGACTTTGAAGCTCGCCATCGAGGAGGCTGTCTATGCGGCGGCCCCGGACGTGGCGGCGATCGAGGCCGAAGGGGTCTCGGAGCCTCCGCCCGACCCGACCGGCTTCGTGCAGATAGCGAAGTCGCCGGGCAAGGGCGATAACGCCGCGCACCCGGCAAACAGTAACGGCAACGGCTGGGAAGAGGTGCGCGATCTGCAAACGCTCGGACACCGCTCCATGCGGACGTTGGAAGTGCGCGGCCGCGCAGTCCTGTTCTGTCGTCTGGGCGAATCGCTCTACGCCTACGGCAACGACTGCCCCGGCTGCGGCCAAACTTTGCACGACGCGCGACTCGAAATGACGAACCTCGTCTGTCCACACTGCGGGCAGCAGTACGACGTGATCCGCGCGGGGCGCGGACTCGACCAGCCGAGCCTTCATCTCGAACCGTTCCCGCTGCTCGTCGAGCAGGGGCGGACGAAAGTGGCATTACCGAATTGATTCCTTGGCTCATTGATTCATTTACACTTTGAGTCAATGAACCAATGAATCAATGAGCCAATCACATTGGGGAGGAAAGAAGATGGGAGATCAAGACACTTCGGCGACCGCGCCGACACACCATCCGGGCACGAGGAAGGGCGAAGACATCAAGGACGAGGAAGGCAAAGAGCCGGGACGTTCCGACGCGGGGACGACGGGCGCGGCGCGCCCCGCCGGCAAATCGGACGCCAGAGATTCCACGGCCATCAACCCCGGCGACGTTGAGTCGAGTTCGGGCGGCCCGAACATGCCGCCGGCCTGAAACGATGGCGGATGGCGAAATTAAAGGGGACGGACTGTGAACCCACAAGCGCAAATCAGAGACGGTGAAAGCGTGTCGGGCGATCACGAGCAAAGTGATCGCCAAATCCGCCATCCCCAACCTCCAACCCGCAGTGGAGACAATCCGCCCTCCGCCCTCCGCCCTCCGCCCTCGGAGAGTCAGCAATCCGCCATCCGCGTGCTGCGGCGGTTCGTGCGACCCAGAACGGCCGCCGCCGTGGAGCGTTGCGAGTTGTGCAGCGCCGAACTGGCGCACGACCACGAACACCTGTTCGAGCCGCCGACGCGCCAACTGCTCTGTGCCTGTCAGCCGTGCGCGATTCTCTTCAGCGGCCAGACGGGGACGAAATACAGGCGCGTCCCCCGCCGCGTGCGCTTCCTTCCAGACTTCCGCCTCACGGACGCACAGTGGGAAAGC
>JBOGOY010000900.1:0-2291 GCA_050748185.1 Pyrinomonadaceae bacterium | reverse complement strand
GATCTTCGGGTTGTGCTTCGCCAAGACCTTCGTGATCGCCGCCGTCAACGTCGTCTTCCCGTGGTCCACGTGCCCAATAGTCCCAATGTTCACATGCGGCTTCGACCGGTCAAATTTTTCCTTGCTCATCTTTTTCTCACGCTCCTTAGTAAGGAAGTGATGAATGCGAAATGATGAATGATGAAGATGGAATCCACTCTAATTCATCATTCCGCATTTATCATTCATCATTTATTTCGCGACTCCCTGCACCTTCGCAATGACCTCGTCGGCAATGTTCTTCGGCGCTTGATCGTAGCGCTCAAAGTGCATCGTCGAGGTGGCGCGGCCCTGCGTGGCCGAGCGCAGATCGGTCGTGTAGCCGAACATCTCTGAAAGCGGCACAAAGGCCGTCACGACCTGCACGCCGCCGGGGCGCGGTTCCATCTTTTCGATCTGACCGCGCCGGCGATTCAGGTCGCCGTTGACTGAACCCATGTACTCTTCCGGCGTCACGACCTCGATGCGCATGATCGGCTCGAGCAGCACCGGCTTGGCCTTCCGCACCGCATCTTGGAACGCGAGCGAGCCGGCGATCTTGAACGAACGCTCGTCGGAATCGACCTCGTGGTACGAACCGAAGACGAGGCGGACGCGGATATCCACGAGTTCATAACCGGCGAGGAAGCCGCGCTCCAGCGCGTCGCGGATGCCCTCTTCCGTCGGGCGGATGAACTCTTTCGGGATGACGCCGCCGGTGATCTTGTTCTCGAAGACGAAGCCTTCGCCGGCGGCCGGCTCGATCTCGATCTCGACGTGGCCGAACTGGCCGCGGCCGCCGGTCTGGCGTTTGTAAACTTCCTTGCCGGGCGCCGATTGCGTAATCGTCTCGCGGTATGCGACCTGCGGCTTACCGACGTTAGCTTCGACGCCGAACTCGCGCTTCATGCGATCCACGATGATCTCGAGGTGCAATTCGCCCATGCCGGCGATGATCGTCTGGCCGGTCTCGTGATCGGTCGAGACGTTGAACGAGGGGTCTTCCTGCGCGAGGCGCGAGAGCGCGGTGCCGAGTTTGTCCTGATCGGCGCGCGTCTTCGGCTCGACCGCGACGCGGATGACCGGCGCGGGGAAGTCCATCGCTTCCAGCACGATGGGCTTATTCTCGTCGCAGACGGTGTCGCCGGTTGTGACCTGCTTCATGCCGCCGATGGCGAGGATCTCACCGGCGCTTGCTTCCTCGATGTCCTCGCGTTTGTTGGCGTGCATCCGCAACAGGCGGCCGGCGCGCTCTTTCGTGCCCTTGACGGAGTTATAGACGTAGGAGCCCGCCTTGACCGTGCCGCTGTAAACGCGGACGAACGAGAGTTGGCCGAGGTGCTTGTCGGCCATGATCTTGAAGACGAGGCCGGAGAACGGCGCGTCGGCTTCGGCCAGGCGCGCTTCCTCATCGCCGCTTCGGGGATTGATCCCCGCGACGGGCGGAATGTCGAGCGGTGACGGCAAATAATCAACCACCGCGTCGAGTAGCGTCTGCACGCCCTTGTTCTTGAAGGCGGAGCCGGTCACGACGGGGACGAGTTTCAGTTCGAGTGTGCCTTTACGCAGAGCCGCGCGTAGTTCCGCCGCCGAAATCTCTTCGCCTTCGAGATACTTGACCGTCAGATCGTCGTCCACGCTGGCGACCGCCTCGACCATTTTGTCGCGGGCGGCGGTGGCCGCGTCGGCCAACTCGGCCGGGACGTCTTCGATCGTGTACTCCGCGCCCTTCGACTCATCCTTCCATAGGAGCGCCTTCATCGCGATCAGATCGATGACGCCTTTGAACTGATCTTCCTCGCCGATGGGAATTTGCAAAGCGACCGGGTTCGCGCCGAGGCGCATCACGATTGAGTCGAAAGAGCGCTGGAAGGATGCGCCAGCGCGGTCGAGCTTGTTGATGAAACAGATACGCGGCACGCCGTACTTGTCGGCCTGACGCCAGACCGTCTCGCTTTGCGGTTCGACGCCGGCGACGCCGTCAAACACCGCGACCGCGCCGTCGAGGACGCGCAAAGAACGCTCGACTTCCATCGTGAAATCGACGTGGCCCGGCGTATCGATGATATTGATGCGGTGTTCGACGCCTTCGCGTTTCCAGAAACAGGTCGTCGCGGCCGACGTGATGGTAATGCCGCGCTCCTGCTCCTGCTCCATCCAGTCCATCGTCGCGGTGCCTTCGTGGACCTCGCCGATCTTGTGCGACACGCCCGTGTAAAACAGGACGCGCTCGGTGGTCGTCGTTTTCCCGGCATCGATGTGGGCCATGATGC
>JBOGOY010000899.1:0-2294 GCA_050748185.1 Pyrinomonadaceae bacterium | reverse complement strand
AGTCTGAACTCATCAGTCGTGAACTCGCCGAGCAGCGCGAGCGTCAAAGCGCCGGTGGCCGCGAGCGCCGCAAGCTTCAGGGGCAGCAGGGGACCAACGGCGGGCGGGAGCGCCGTGGCGAGGGCGTAAATCAGGGCGGCGGCGGCGACGGCGCTGCGGAGGCAGGTGCCGGGTGGCGGCCAAAAGCCTTGACTGTAACGCACCGCGACGACGCACGCCGACGCGCCGGCCGCGGCCGTCGCCAGCGTGACGAGCGAAGCGCCGACCGCGCCGTAACGCGGGACCAGTAGCAGGTGCCCGGCGAGCGCGGCGAGCGGAAGCGGGGCGACGAGCCATCCCGTCCACGCCGCCTTACCGGCGGCCGTCAGGATCGCGGTGGTGACGGAGATGAGCACGAGCGCGACGGCGGCGAAGATGAGCCGCCCGAGCGTCAACGCCGCCGGGGCAAAGGTCGCGCCGTAGAGCGTCGCACGATTTCCCAGCTTGCGCCGGCGAAGAGCGCGCCGAGGGGGACCAACAATACAGCGAAGCGCAGCGCGTCGCGCGCGAGCGTGCGGCCGAGCTGTGGGTCGCCGGCGCGCGCCAGCGCCGAGATCAATAGTGGCGAGAAGGAGAGCGCGAAGAGTCCCGGCAGGATCGACAGGTTCTGCGCCGCGCCGTAAAAGCCCGCGTCTTCGACCGTCCCGCTGAGCGCCTTCAGCGCGAACAGGTCCAGCTTGTCGAAGAGGCGCAGGCTTAAGACAAAGAAGAAAAGCGGCAATGCATAGCCCCACAGGCGGCGGGCGGGCATCCGGGCCGGGTGCCGCCACGGCAGCTTGAGGAACGCGCGGCTGACCAGCAACTCGACAACGGTCGCGCCGACGCTGCCAAGGATCGCCCCCGTGACGGACAGCCCCAACTCGACAAACACGACGACGAGCAGCAGCCGGCCGAGCCAACGCCCCGCGCTCGCCAGCGACTGCGAGCGGAAATCGCCGCGCCCAACCAGCACGTGCCGGTGCGCGTGCGCGGCACAAAAGATCGGCACGTCGAGCGCGAAGAGCCGCAGGTAGCCGGCGAGTTCCGGCGCGCCCAGCAGCGCGGCGACGGGGCCGGCGCTGATCCAGAGCAGCACGCAGGCCACAACCCCGGCCCCGAGGTAGAGATGCAGCACCGTCGCCCCGACCGCGCGCCAGTCGTCCGCCTCGGCGACGAGCTTGACCGACGCGCGCGCGAAGACCGAAGTGACGCCCCATTGGACCCACGCGACGGCCACCGCCGACAGCACGAACAGGCCGTAACCCGCCGGGCTCAGGCGGCGCGTGAGGTAGGCGGCGAGGACGAGGCCCGCCGGCACGATGAGCGCCTCGGCTAAAAACAGCCGCAGCGTCCCGCCGAGCAACAGTCGCCCCGCTTCGGTTTGAGCGGCGGTTTCTCTCATGAAGCGGCTCGGGCGCTGATTAAAGCCCCGACCAAAAATAGGCGATTGCTCTGATCGTTCATATTCGCGCGGTCCCGTAAAACGGTATCACTCTTCCCCCAGCGCGGCCCGATCCCGCGCAGTGATATGCCGGGTGCGCCGCATCTCGAAGTAAGAGTACCTCTCCGGCGCCGGGCCGGGGCCGAGCGCGTAGCCGACGGCCTCGCCCGCGGCGTGGCAGACGAGCCCGGAGAGCAGCGCGGGCAGGATGCGCGGCCACATCTCGCGCCGCTGGCCGGCCTCGTCGATCTGCCGCAGCGTGCGGCGCAGCCGGACCAAAGGGACCAGTGGCGAACCGGCGGCGTGCAGCAGTCTCCGCCCCGCGGGCCAATTCTCGGCGCGCGCGCGCAGCGCCCCGAACAGCCTGCCGCCCCAGAACGCCTGCCGGACCCAAGACGAGGGGAGCGAGATGTTGAGGTGGTGGGTCCGCGCCCCCGGCTCGAAGCGCAACTCTTGGCCTTTGGCCCGCAGGTCGTTGAAGAGGATGCCTTCGACGATCAGTATGTCGGCGAGGCGGTCGCCGTAGGCGACGAGATGCCGGCGCTTGAACGAGGTGTTATGCCACGGCAGGTTGTCGGCTGAGCGCGCGTGCGACGCAGCTTGGCAACAGCCGTAATGCAGGAACAGCCCCGCCCAACTGAGCAGCGTCTTGGGGTTCGCGTTGCACATCGCCGGCCCGACCGCGGCCCACGGCCCTCCGTCGTGCGCTTCTTGAGCCACACGCCTCCCGTATCCGCCGCGGCGTCGTCGAGCACGACGGCGCGGCCCGTGCGGGCGGACTCTTCCGCCGCGTCAATCACTTCCAGGCTCCGCCATCCCTCGAACAGGTCTGGAC
>JBOGOY010000898.1:0-2295 GCA_050748185.1 Pyrinomonadaceae bacterium | reverse complement strand
TGGTACACCCACGCTTGGCGAAAAGATTGCCGAACGCATGTCTTCTGCCGATGCCCGGCCTGTTGGTCCCTTCTTAGTTACCGCTTCGTCGCTTGGCTGCGGCGAGGCGACGGGTTCATGCCGGCTGTCGCCCGGCTCGTCACCTTCTGCCACTAACGCTTCGGCGTCTTCGGCGACGGGGACAGTCATCGCTTCCGCCATCTCTGGCAGTTCGTCGGGTGCTTCATGGAACCAGAGGCGCAACGCGAGGTAGAGAGGAAAGGCGACGGCGGGAAAGATAAGCGTGGCGAGCGTCCATAAGAGGGCGCTGTAGCCGGCCAGCCCACGCTTTTGCGCGTCCCTGAGCGTCCACGCCGAGACCAGCACGGTTAAAAGAAAAACCGCCGGGCGGATCCACTCGAAGATTCGCCCGGCGGAGATTTGCCAGCCGCTGCTCATCTCAGTCCTGTCGCGGGACGCCTTCGCCGATCGTGTGCAGCGTCATCGAACTGGAAAGGCCGAGGCCGGAGAGTCGGCCCGCCATCAAGACGATCAACTCGTTCTGCTGGACCAACCCCGCTTCGAGAAGCGTGCGGTCGCCGGTGCGGATCATCTCTTCGGTCGACGGGGAAGGCGGGTGGATGATCGGCTCGACGGCCCACACGAGCGCCAACTCGTTTTGCACGTCGCGCGTGTGCGTCAGCGCCACGATGCGCTGCTCGGGCCTGAGCGCCGAGAGTCGGCGCGCCATCAGGCCCGACTCGGTGAAGACGGCGATCACGCCGGCGCTCATTTCTTCGGCCGCGAAGGCTGCCGCCTCGCAGATCGCGCGGCTGACGCGCCCCGACTGTTTGCCGATCCATTTCGAGAGCGTGCTCGACCCCGTGGGCCGGCCCGTCTCGGCCGACTCGATAATCCGCGCCATCGTCGCCACCGCCGCCACCGGGAACTGCCCCACCGCCGTCTCGTTCGAGAGCATCACGGCGTCCGAGCCGTCCCACACGGCGTTCGCCACGTCGGATGCTTCGGCGCGCGTCGGTCGCGGTTCGTTGACCATCGACTGCAGCATCTGCGTCGCGGTGATGACTATCTTGCCGGCGCGGTTGGCCTCTTCGATAATTCGCTTTTGATAGACGGGGACCAGTTCGACGCTCGTCTCGACGCCGAGATCGCCGCGCGCGACCATCACGCCGCCCGACGAGGCGATGATCTCTTCGAGGTGATCGATGGCTTCGGCCTTCTCGATCTTGGCGATGAGCGGCGCGTCGCCGCCGGCGGCCTTGATGAGCGCCCTCGCCTCCTCGCAGTCTTCGGCCCGGCGCACGAAGGAGAGCGCGATGTAGTCTGCTCCCTGCCGGACGGCCCATTGGAGATCACGCCGGTCCTTATCCGTCAGAGACGGGATCGGCAGGACGACGCCGGGCAGGTTAATGCCTTTGCGTTCGTTGAGGGTGCCGCCGTTGATGACGCGGCAGATGACATCGGTTTCGGTCGTGCGTTCGACGTGTAGTTCGATGAGACCGTCATCCAAGAGGACGCGCGCTCCGGGCTTCACGTCGCGCGCGAGGCCGGGATAGTTCGTCGAAACTTCGCGGGCGTCGCCGGCGACGGCGCGGGTGGTCAGAGTGAAGAGCGCGTTCTCTTCGAGCGGTACGGGCTGCCCGCCCTGCAACACGCCCGTCCTGATCTTCGGCCCCGAGAGATCGACCAGCACGGCCAGTGGGCGGCGCATCCTTTCGGCGGCGGCGCGCGCGCGGCGGACCGTCTCGGCGTGCTCGTCCTGCGTGCCGTGCGACATGTTGATGCGGACGGCGTTCGCGCCCGCCGCCAGCAGCGCTTCAAGCGTCGCCGGCTCGCGCGACGCCGGCCCGAGCGTCGCAAGTATTTTGGCTCTTCTCACAAATGCCTCCCAATGAGTGACGGGTGAATAGTGACGGGTGACAGGATATTAGTGACAGGAACGGGTGACAAGTGACAGGAGAGGGTTTCTCCTACTTCCTGTCATTTGTCACCCGTTACTTGTCACCGACTTTCGCTTGTTACTTCACTTGTTGCCCGTCACTGCTTTCTGCACAGCCTGCTCGATGGCCGGCTTGTCGGCGTCCTCAAACCTGTCGAAGCGTGCGACGGCGCGCCCGTCCGCGCCGAAGAGGATGCTGTAGGGGACGCCGATCTGTCCGTCCCTGTTCGGCGCGAGGTAGAGCTTGAAGAGTTCGGCCGGCGCCCAGACCACCTCGTTCTCGACACCGGCGTTGCGGACGTACTCGGCCACTTTGTCGCCGTCCACAAACTGGTTGTTCGCGGCGAGATTAACGA
>JBOGOY010000897.1:0-2296 GCA_050748185.1 Pyrinomonadaceae bacterium | reverse complement strand
GGGCAAGACCGCGCAGGAGGCCGAACTGCTGCTCGACGGGCTGGCCGGGCAGATCGAAGAGCGGCTCGGCGAATCGATCTTCGCCTTCCGCGGCGAGCAGATGGAAGAAGTCGTCGGCCTGCGCCTCGCGGTCAACGGCTTCACGCTTGCCGTCGCCGAGAGTTGCACGGGCGGGCTCATCGCGCAGCGTTTGACGGAAGTGCCGGGCTCTTCCAGTTATTTCAAAGAAGGTGTCATCTCCTACTCGAACGAAGCGAAAGTGCGACTGCTCGACGTGCCGTTCGACCTCATTGAAGATTTCGGCGCGGTCAGCCCGCAGGTGGCCGAGGCGATGGCCGAGGGCGTCAAGCGACGCGCCGGCACGGATTTCGGTATCGGCGTCACCGGCGTCGCCGGCCCCGGCGGCGGCACGGACGAAAAGCCCGTCGGCCTCGTCTACGTCGCGCTCGCCGACGACGCACACACCGAGCACCGAAAATTGTTGTTACCCGGCGACCGTCAACTGATCCGCTGGCGCGCTTCGCAGGCCGCGCTCGATCTGCTGCGGAGGCGGCTCCTCTAACATCACGCCAGCCGCGCAAATTCATGCAGCAAGTGTTAATTGTTTTCCTCGCTTACCTGTTAGGTTCGATCCCTTTCGGCTATCTGATTGTGAGAGCGGGCGGCGGGGGCGATGTGCGTGAGACGGGTTCGGGCGGGACCGGGGCGACCAACGTGACACGGCGCGCGGGAAGATGGGCGGGCATCCTGACGCTTGTGCTCGACGCGCTGAAGGGCGCGTTGGCGGTGCTGCTCGCGCGTTGGCTGCTGACGCCCGATTTCGGGTTCAACTGGTGGGTGACGGCGGCGGCCATCGCCGTCGTCGTCGGCCATTGCTTCCCCGTGTGGCTCAGGTTTCACGGCGGTAAGGGCGTCGCCACCGGATTGGGTGTCTTTCTGCTGCTCTCGCCGTTGGCGGTGCTGTTGGCGCTCCTAGTATTTATCTTCGTCGTCTGGCGCACTCGTTACGTCTCACTCGGCTCGATACTCGCGGCTGGACTGATGCCCGTGCTCGTGTTCCTTTTGAGCCGCGTGCCCGACACTGAGCCGGACGCAATCTACGCGCGCGTGGCGACGGCCGCCCTCGGCGGCCTGCTCATTATTTTTATGCACCGCGCGAACATCAGCCGACTGCTCGGCGGGACCGAGAACAAGTTGAAGTAGAGGTCAGAGGCCAGATGTCAGTTTAAGGCTGGCTCCTCCTGATTTCTGACCTCTGACCTCTGACCTCTGACCTCTCAGATTATGAATCGTGTCGCAGTCATTGGGGCGGGAAACTGGGGAACGGCGCTGGCGATCGTCGCCGGGCGCGCGGGCCATCGTGTGCGCCTCTGGTCGCGCAGTCAAGAGGTGGTCGAATCGATCAATTTCGAGGGCGTGAACCGCTCTTACCTGTCGTCTCAGAAGATTGAGGGGGCCGTGATGGCGACCAGCGCTCTCGACGAGGCCGTGCGCGACGCCGAGTTGGTTGTCTGGGCCGTGCCATCGCACGCGACGCGCGACGCGCTGACATCGGCCGCCACGTCTCTGGACCCCGGCGCGGTGTTCGTGAGCGCGACGAAAGGGATCGAGATCGAGACGGGAAACCGCATCTCGCAGATCGTCGCCGACGTGTTGAGTGAAGAGATGGCGGCGCGTTTCGTCTGCCTGTCGGGGCCGTCATTCGCGCAGGAAGTGGCGGCGGGGCAGCCGGCCGCGGTCGTCGCCGCCTCACGCGACGCCGAATGCGCGCGGGCAGTTCAGGTGGCGCTCAGCTTTCGGAATTTCCGCATCTACACCAACGAAGACGTGCCGGGGACGGAACTCGGCGGGGCCGTCAAGAACGTCATCGCGGTGGCGGCGGGGATGGTCTCTGGGTTAGGATTAGGGGCCAACAGCGTCGCAGCCTTAATCACAAGGGGACTGGCCGAAATCGCGCGCCTCGCGCAATCTGAAGGCGCACGCCCCGAAACCTTGATGGGGTTGGCCGGGCTGGGCGATCTGGTGCTCACTTGCACCGGAAGCCTTTCGCGCAACCGCCACGTCGGGCACGAACTCGGACGCGGACGGCGGCTCGGCGAGATCGTCGCGGGGATGTGCGAAGTCGCCGAAGGCGTCCGCACGACGCGCGCCGTCAAGTTGCTGGCCGAGCGCCTCAAGGTCGAGATGCCAATCACGGAACAGGTCCACGCGGTCCTATACGAAGGCAAGGGCGTGCGCGAGTCGGTCGAGGCGTTGATGTCGAGGCCGCTGAAAGGCGAGCAGGACTGATGAAGAA
>JBOGOY010000896.1:0-2300 GCA_050748185.1 Pyrinomonadaceae bacterium | reverse complement strand
CCTACTACCTTCGGTTCAATGCTCAAGCGAGATCGAAGAGCAACACTTCCGCCGACCCCGCGCCGGTTATCTTGATCTCGGTTTCGTCGCTGATCGCGGCTCCGTCCGACTGCTCGAGGGCTTGGCCGTTGACTTCGACCGCGCCGCGCGCGACTTGCACCCATGCGTGCCGGCCCGCGCCGAGCGTGTGAGACACTTCTTCCCCGGCCGCAAGCACGCCGGCGTAGAGGCGCGCGTCCTGTTGAATCGTCACCGACCCGTCGCCGCCGTCAGGCGATGCGACCAGCCGGAGCCGCCCGCGCTTCTCTTCAACTCCGTAGGCCTTCTGCTCGTAGCTCGGTCGAATGCCCCGCTCGTTCGGGACGAGCCAGATTTGCAGCAGGTGCACCGGCTCGTCCTTCGATCCGTTGTACTCGCTGTGGGTTACGCCCGAGCCGGCGCTCATCCGCTGCACTTCGCCGGGGCGAATCACCGATCCGGTGCCCATGCTGTCGCGATGCTCTAAGGCCCCCGCCAGCACGTAAGTGATGATCTCCATGTCGCGGTGCGGGTGCGTCGGGAACCCGCGCCCCGGTTGCACCCAATCCTCGTTGATCACGCGCAACGCGCGGAACCCCATGAAGCGCGGATCGTAGTAGTCGCCGAAAGAAAAAGTGTGGTGTGTGTCGAGCCAGCCGAGATTGACATGCCCGCGCTCGCCCGCCCTGCGAATTGAAATCATCGTCGTCCCTCCTTGTGCCCGGCCCGCTTTCGAGCCGTCTTTTTAATTGTCACAACACGCTTCGTGACAAAGTTTTTAACCTTCACTCTTCCGCGTAGAGGCCCTCACAGATTCGCGTCAACTCGCGACAGTCACGCCGCGAGACGCGCTCAAAGAAGTAGCGCTCTAACTGCCCCAGCGCCGGAGCCATCCCGGCCAACAGGTCGAGTCCCTTTTTCGTGATCCGGGTCAGGCTGACGCGCCGGTCTTCTGCCGAGCGATCACGCGAAACCAATTCTTGCGCCTCCAAGCGATCCACCAAGCGCGTCACGTCCGGCGCTTTTTCCAGCATTCGGGCCGCGATCTCGCAACGTGGGTGGCCCTGCGGATGAACGCCCCGGAGAATCCGCAGCACGTTGTATTGGCCGTGCGTGACGCCGAACTCGGCACACACACGGTCGATCCGGCTCCGCACGTGATCGGCGGCCACCATTAAATTCAGCATCGCCTCCTCCGCCGGACTCGCGAAATCCGCCGTCTGCTTGATCCGCTGCTTGAGAGCCTCTCCCATACACATAGAGTTATACCACACCTCAATGCGTGTTGCAACACTTATCTTGCTGAGGATCAGCTCGGGAGGGGCGGCGGGCGAGTTGGGATTGCATTGCCTGATTCCGAACCGGCTAGTGGCGATCCTCGTCGCGGGAGTCACACCTGATGACAGCCGGTAGAGTGACGGGTGAAGTCGTTCTTCTACTCAGGAGTCGCGCGTCGCCTCGGCGACTTTCAGCGTGTCGGTGAACTGTTGGAATTTGTAGATGCGGCCGTCCCTGATCCAGTAAACGTGGGCGAACGCGGCCGTCACCGCTTTGCCCGTGCGGTTGTGCCGGCCGCGGTATTCGCCGAGCGCGATGATCGCGTCGCCGGCGTCCAGCCACTCCGAGACAATGGCCTGCCAGTTATCCCACTCCAAACGGAACTTGGCGAATACGTCTTGTAACACCGCGTCGGCGCCGACGTGTCTGCCGCCGCCCGGAAAGCCTTCGTTTTGAATCCACTCGATGTCAGGAGCGAAGAGGTTGAGGATCGTCTCCGTGTCATGCTCACCGAAAGCCGTGTAGAGGCGCTTAATGATCTCCAGATTGTTCATTAAAATCTCTGCCTTTCCTGAGCCTTAGCGTGTGACCTGTTCTCTTTACGGCGCTTTGCGTCTTCGCGCCTTTCGGCGTGAACTGCCTTCTTTAGCCGCTCTCACTAGCGACGCGCAGGATGGCCTCGAGGCTTCGCTCGACATCCGCCTCAGTCGTCGCCCACGAAGAGACGCTGATCCGCATTGCTTCTCGGCCTTGCCAATTGGTCCCCCCGCACCAGCAGGTGCCGTCTGACTGGACGCCGGCGATGACCCGGCGCGTCGTTTCCGCGTCGCCGAATGAGACGAGCACTTGGTTAAGCACGACGTCGTTAAGCACTCGATAACTCGCGGCCGTGAGGCCATCGGCAAAGCGCGCCGCATATCTGCAATTGCGCTCGATGAGATCGGCCAGTCCTTCGCGGCCGAGCGACCGCAGCGCCGCCCACACTTCGACCCCGCGCGCACGCC
>JBOGOY010000895.1:0-2301 GCA_050748185.1 Pyrinomonadaceae bacterium | reverse complement strand
ACGCAGGTCGGGGAACTCGGCGAGATCGAGACGCCGATCCTGTTGACTTCGACCTTAAGCGTGCCGCGTGTCGCCGATGCGCTCGTTGATTACATGCTCGCGCTTCCGGGCAACGAAGACGTGCGCTCGGTCAACCCGCTCGTCGCCGAGACCAACGACGGCGCGCTGAACGACGGCCGCGGCCGGCACGTCGGGCGCGAAGACGTGCTCGCCGCGATCAGAAACGCGCGCGGCGGAGCCGTGGAAGAGGGCGCGGTCGGCGCTGGGACAGGGACCGTCGCCTTCGGTTTCAAGGGCGGCATCGGCACGTCTTCGCGAAAGCTGCCCGGCACGCTCGGCGGCCACACCGTCGGCGTGCTGGTCCAGACGAACTACGGCGGCGTGCTCGACATCAACGGCGCGCCGGTCGGGCGCGAGTTGGGACAGTATTATTTGAAGGAGGAGTTGGAGCGAGCGACCGGGGCGATGCCGCGACGCGCGGGCAACGGCGGCGGCGGCGGCAAGACCCGAGGATTGAACAACTCAACTCAAAGCACGCCCGACGGCTCGATCACCATCGTCGTCGCCACGGATGCGCCCATTGACGCACGCAATCTGAAGCGGATGGCGGCGCGCGCGATGATGGGCCTCGGGCGCACCGGCGCTTCCGGCTCGAACGGTAGCGGCGACTACGTGATCGCCTTTTCGACCGCGACGGAGTTGCGCGTCCGGGCGGCGCAAAAGCGTGAAGAGATTTACGCCCCGCGCGCCGTCAAACTCCTCGCCAACGATGCGATGTCGCCGCTCTTCCAAGCCGTCATCGAAGCGACGGAAGAGGCGATCTACAACTCGCTCTTCCGCGCCACCACGACGACCGGCAACGGCCGGACGGTCGAGGCGCTGCCGCTCGAAAAGACGCTGGAGATTTTACGCCAGCATCGCGCTCTGGCGTCGCCGCCGCGCGAGTGAATCGCGGCGGCGCTAGAGCGCGCTTCGAGCAAGCGGACTTTGAGCCCCACCGCGGCCAACCACGCCACGCCCGCGCCGACGATCAACACGTCTGACTCTTGATTCGACATCTCGGTTAGCCTTGTACGCCCCGAAGTCTTTCAACGTAGGAATCCAATTAACTCGCTTTGAAACCTGTCCGGCGCTTCGAGGTGTGGGAGGTGCCCCACCTGTTGCAGTTCGACGAGCCGCGCGCCGGGGATGTCACGCGCGGCTTCGCGCCCGAGTTGCGGGTATTGGCCGAGCGTCTGTGCCACTTCCGGGGGCGCGAAGTTTTTGCCGACCGCCGTCCGATCCTCCTGCCCGATGATGAGCAGCGTCGGCACGCGCAGCAGCCCAAACTCGTGGCGCACCGGCTGTTGATAAATCATCTGATAAGTGAGCGCCGCGGAGCGCGCCCAGCGCGGATACTCGCCGCCGTGCGCGATCCGCGACCGCACCTCGACGAAGCGCTCATAAACTTCGGGCTTCCACTCGACGACGTAGCGGCGAAAGAAGGCGCGAATCTTTGCCGGGTCAATTTCATTCAGTTCGTTCTGATAGATTTTTTCGGTCGGCTGGGGCGGGACTTTGAAGCGGTAGTCTTCCAACCCGATCGGGTTCGCCAACACGAGATGCGTCGTCCGCGCCGGGTAGTTGCGCGCGAAGCGCACCGCCAGCATCCCGCCCATCGAGTGGCCGACAATGGCGGCCCGCTCAACCTTCAAGTGGTCCAGCAGACGCGCCGTGTTAGCCGCCAACAGATCGAAGCTGTAGTTGATGTCGGGCTTTGAAGACTTACCGAAGCCGATCTGATCGGGGACGATGACCCGGTGTCCCGCGGCGGCGAGCGCACGAATGGTCCCCTCCCAATAACTGCCGTAAAAATTTTTGCCGTGCAGCAACACGACCGCCCGCCCGCCCGCCGCCCCACCGGCCGCGGCCGGCACGTCCATATAAGCCATCCGCACCGGCTCGCCCTCGATCTCGAATGGCAGGAACTTGACCGGGTGCGGGTAAGGGTACGACTCAAGGGCGCTGCCGAGTGGTGGTGTCGAGTAAGACGCTGGTCCCTCCTGCGCGGCGACTGCTCCGGCGAGCAATACGAGCACGATCAAGCAGGCCGGAGCAGTATGTTTCGCGCTTGTGCGCCCAACCTCAATCGTCACCCTCGCAACCGACCGATCGAAAATGCAGAACCTCCGCTGGCCGACACCTCTCAGATCAATCGTCATGACTGTTCACCTCACATAAATTCCTACCGGCTTCTCGCAATGCCACACACGGAGGGACAGAGGTGTGATTTTCCACGCCATTTACTGAGCGCCTATCCGC
>JBOGOY010000894.1:0-2304 GCA_050748185.1 Pyrinomonadaceae bacterium | reverse complement strand
CGAGCGGAGCTAAGGCGGCGGTCATTTACACAAAAGAATTTACACCCTCGGGGCGAATAACAACGCAGCCATTCTTCCTGAGAAAGCTGACGCAGCCATTCGGGAGACTCTTTAGCAATGGCATTGAGGGCGTGGCGCATCGCCTCCACCACGCACTCCAAACGGTTGAGTCCTCTGACGGCGGCTAAAATATGGGTCGAGTCGGTTCGCTGCGTGCCTCTCACTTTGAGCATCTTGCGTTCGCGGCACCAACCGAGCAATTTGTCGAACAAGATGTTTTCCGCGTTCTTCGCCACCAAACGGGCGCGGAACTCGCACAAGACGGAGCTATCAAAACCGGAGTCTTCCAGCTCTAAGGAGAGCGTATATTTCCAATCGATCCTGGCGCGCGCACGGCGTCGCTGGCGGCGCGATCGGAAAGGTTCTCGATGAACTGAAAGATGGTAATCAGGGCGAGTCGCCACGGGGCGTAAGCCGACTGGCCGCGAGTCGGGAAGAGGTCGGCGAAATCCGCGTCCTCGAACAGAGTGCCGATCTCATTACGGATTTGCAGGTAGAGGTTGCCTTTCGGGAAAGCGGCACGGGCGACGCGAGCGGTTTCTTCAGGGACGGGCGGAACTGTTTGAGGTCGGAGCGACATAACCACCTCCTCACAAAGCGGGTGAAATTCGAGAAATGGGAAGCGCTATTATGGCCGCTATTTTCCGTCGCTCAAAGATTTCGCCAGCGGTATCAAGAAGGCAGAAGAACCACCAAACCGGGGCTAGTTCAAGGAACCGCTGCGCATGTCCCGCCGACTTGAACCGTCTCATGACCTTCTCGCGTACTCTGGTCGGCTGGTGTGAGTTCTCAGCGCGGTTGTTCAGCCCTTTATGTTGTCGGTGCTCCACTACCGGCATGACCTCAGCCTTCGCCGCGCTGTAGCCTAAAATTTGCATCACATCCGTCCGACGTAGCGGCAATCGATGGCCCGGGCGCGCCGCGCAGAATCTTAATTATAATTAGGCGGTAAGCGAAAAAAATCAGACCGTGCGCCGCCGCTGTAACTTGGATCAAACAGTGTTAGTGCCTTTGCGCCGTCGCGCCACCGCCGCGCTGTGCAGGTCGCGCTTCACGGCGATGCGCTGCACGTAGACGGTCGTCGTACTCAGGTTCGCATGATCGAGCGCGTCCTGCGTCGCCGTCATCGAACCGGTCTCCTCCGCGACGATGCGCCCGAAAGTGTGTCTCGTCTGATGAAGATGAACATGTTCGATACCAGCTTCCTTCGCATAAAGTTTCAAATTGCGAACAAAAGCGTGTGACGTAAGTGGCTCGCCTACCAACTTCGGATGATCGTGTCGTGTCCATACCGGCGCGTCAGTCTTCAGCACATGCAACCGTTTCGCCATCGTCAGGTAATCAACCAACGCAACCTTCGTCTCCTCATCGCGCACTTCCCTCGCCCGGTAGCGCCCTCCCTTGACTCGCCCGCCGATGATTAAACCATCTTCCGAAATCTGAATGTCACGCCCGCGCAAGCCGATGACCTCTTCACGACGTAAGCCCGTGCTCATGTACATCAGCAGCAACGCTAGATCGCGCTTAGCGACAAGGCTGCCGCTCGCGGCGTGCGCGCTGATGACAGAGGTAATCCGGTGCAGTTCCGCATCCGTCCACGATTTCGAGCTTTCGGTCTGGTACGGCTTCGGTGCTTTCGGGCGTGCCAGCAACGTCGGATTGTTGCGAACCCCTAACTCCCGCTGCGCCCACACGTAGAACGAAGAAAGGAAGGAGACCCGCGTGTACACGGTCGCCGCAGCCGGACGCCGCCCGTCCTCTCTCTTCATCCGCTCACACCATTCCTGAACATCTTCCGGAGTCGCGTCGCCGGGGTCACACTTCACGACACCGAAAAAGCTTTGCACCACCTTACGCTTCTTCTGCACCAACTCGTCGCGGCGGCGCACGCTCGCGCTCGTCGAACCCGTCGCCCACAAATCAATGGCGGTGCGAAGTGTCGCCTCCCGTTCATTCGGGATCGGGACGAGTCCGGTCTGTGCCCTCTGCCCGGCTTCACTCGTCATCGTACTTGCTGACATAAAGGTCTCCGTCATGTTCGATCAAGCACAAACGAAACTGGTCAATGAAGCCGCGCCTGCCGAGAACATTCCTTCTGATTCGCTCATCAGCCGCGAAGTAGACCAATGCCTCGAACCGGAAATCGAGTGCGACAATCGTCACCCAGTGTCCGAAAACCTGAAACGTGCCGTTAGCCGTTGACACTGTTTCCGGCGATCCGCTCTCGACCGTCAACCCCAGCAC
>JBOGOY010000893.1:0-2304 GCA_050748185.1 Pyrinomonadaceae bacterium | reverse complement strand
CACCTTTGGGTGGCTGGGTCAGGATCGTCGCTTGAGCAAAGACTATGAGGTCTTGCCAGAGACGAGCGAAGCGATGATTTACATCGCGATGATGCGTTCAATGTTGCGGCGGTTGGCTGCCTGACCTTTTCAGACAGCCTCTTAGCAATCAGCTTCATGAAACTTTCAAACACATTCATCCGGTTGGCGCTCGCGCTGGCCTGCCTCGTCTGCTCGCCGGAGGGCAGTTTCGCCGCCGGGGCACAGCCGGAGGAGCGTGGGCAGGTGACGGGCACGGCCAGAGATTCTGGCGGGGCGGTCATCGCGGGCGCACGCATCTCGCTCGTCAACAGCCTGCAAGCGGTTCTCGCCACGACCGAGACGGACGCGGAAGGCCGCTTCCGGTTCGCGGACGTGCCGGCGGGCGACTACGCCGTCGTCGTCACGCGCGCAGATTTCAGCGAGCAGCGGGTGCCGGCGCGGGTGCGCGCGGGCGAGTCCTTAGAACTCAACGTCGTCCTCGAAGTCGGGCTTCTTTCCGAGCAAGTCACCGTCACGGCCGAGACCGGATTGGCGCTTGGGCGCGAGCGCGTCCCGCAGGCCGTTAACGTCGTCGGCGAAGGCGCGCTCACGCAGCGCGCGACGGCCGTGCTCGCGCAGGTGGCCGACGAAGAAGAAGGCGTCGCGCTCCAGCGCACGAGCCCGACCATCGGATCGGTGCTGGTGCGCGGGCTGACGGAAGTCGGGGTTTATGTGGACGGCGTGCGCTACACCAATTCGACGCAGCGCGGCGGCATCAACACCTTCTTCAACCTCAACGAGCCGACTTCTCTGCGCGCCGTCGAAATCCTGCGCGGGCCGAACACCGCGCAGTACGGCTCGGACTCTTTGAGCGGCACCGTGCAACTCGTGTCGCGCCAGCCCGCCTTCGGCGCGACCACACCCGAGACGCACGGCGAATTCAATACCTACTTTACCAGCGCCGATCTCTCGTTCGGCAGCAATGCGCTCGTCACCTACGGGACCGAGCGGTTCGGCGTGCTGGCGAACGTCGTCGGCCGCCGCGTCAACACGTTGCGCCCCGGCGGCGGCGTTGACAGCCACTCGGCCATCACGCGCTTTCTCGGTCTGCCCTCGGACATCACAGGTGAGTCGAGACTCCCCGACACGGCCTTCACGCAATACGGCGGGACGCTCCACCTGACGTTCGCGCCGACGACCGCTCAGCAGTTTTCTTTCCGCTACCAACGCGGCCAGCAGGACGGCGGCAAGCGTTACGACCAACTGCTCGGCGGCGACGGCAACCTCGTCGCCGAACTCCGCAACCTGATGCTCGACTTCGGCTACCTGCGTTACCTGAAGCAGGGCGTCGGGTTCTTCGACAACTTCTCGGCCACCGTCTCTTACAACAGCCAACGCGAAGAGCGCGTCAATCAGGGCGGGCAGGGCAACCCGCTCGCCGCCATCACGCACGACAAGGAGCGCACCACCGCCGTCGGATTCAGTTTCTTCTTCGACAAGCAGTTTTCGGCCAGACACAACTTCCTCGTCGGCGGCGACATTTACCGCGACCATGTTGATGCTCCGTCCTTCACGTTCCAGCCGGATGCGAACAACCTCGCGGTCGGCACGTTCACGCCGACGCGCCCGCGCGTGCCCGACGGCGCGCGCTACATTCTGGCCGGCGTTTATGTGCAGGATGCTTTCGACGCCATCACTAATCGACTGCGTTTGAGCGGAGCGCTGCGCTACAACGTCGCCTCGTACCGCTCGCGCGCCGCGAATGCGCCCCTCGACAGTGCCGCCCGCCCACTCTTCCCCGACGACTCGCTGCGCGTCGCGGATTTTTCTGGCCGCGCCGGCGCGGTCGCGACGATCACAAATGGCTTGAACGTCGCCTTCAATTACAGCCGCGGCTTTCGCGCCCCGAACATCACCACTCTCGGTTCCACCGGGTTGGTCGGAGTCGGCTTTCAGGTCGCCACCGCCGACGTTTTAGGCTTGGGCGCGACCATCGGCACGACCGCCAACGCGAACGCCATCTCGACCGGCGTCGCCGTGTCGCCCCTCAAATCAGAGACGAGTAACAACTATGACCTCAGCCTGCGCTACCGGCGGGGCCGGGTCGAGACCAACCTGACCGGCTTCCGTATCGACTACGCCGAGACGATCGTCAGGCAGACGCTGATTCTGCCCCCGGGCGCGGTGGGGCTCCGACTTGGCAGCGAGAGCATCAGCGAACAGAACGCAAATGGTGCCGTCTTTGTGCCGCTCTCGACCTCACCGGTGCTGGTCCAAGCTAACTTCGGCGGCACACGACTACAA
>JBOGOY010000892.1:0-2305 GCA_050748185.1 Pyrinomonadaceae bacterium | reverse complement strand
ACAGACCACGGACCCACTGACCACTGCTCATGGAATCACACGACGTCCCCACCGGGACGCACATCATGATCGGCGCGGCGGCGCGGGGGATGCCGCAGGCGCAGGCGGCGGCGATTGCCGATATGCTCTCGCGCGTCGGGGGCGTCACGGAGGCGCATCTGCCGCAGTGCTTCGTCCCCGGCGTGATGGACGCGCCGGCGCAGGTGCTCACGCTGGTGCTCGCACCGGGCGCGGACGCCGACGCCGTGATGCGCGAGGTCGGCTGTCAACTGGGCCTCATGCTCCCCGAAGACCAGCGCCTCGACGTGTGGCCGATCGAGGGGACCAATCCGCTCCTCGAAAAGGTGCGGATCGTTGGCTGCCGCATCCTCGGATCGCCCGCAGTGCCCGCGAAGCCTTGGTGGCGACTCTGGCGTTAACCGCGAAGGCGTCGCCACTCTTCTTCACCTTTCGCCGCGCCGCGCCACTCCTTCGCTTTGAACCCTGTCATGCTGACAGGAAGCATCCGCCTTGGTTTGCCTCGGGCCTGCAAAAAGCGGGAAAGCCAATCACCTATGGTTGTCATTCCACCGCGGGCTCGGTAAGTTTTGCGGCAAAAAACGAATAAACGCTCTTCTCTGACAAAAAGCTATTTTCAATTACACGTTTAAAGAGTATCTTGCCAACACACGTTCTAAGACAGTTCGAGGTCAGTTTAATTCAGCCAGTCCCATCTTTCGCGCCTATTGCCTGAAACAAGTTAATGAGTGGCGTTCCTTCAATTGCCATCGCACCGCGAATTGTGAATAGAGATCGGTGCAGCTTGAAAAGGGGAAGACTGTGACAAGACAGTTGATGGCAATCGTTCTGGTTCTCTTTTCCGTTTTGAACTTCAAGAGCGCTCTGTCAGCACAAAGCAAAGCTGTCAGCGCTCAAACTCCTCAGGCTTCGATCGGAGTTCAGACGAGGCAGGGCGCTTTGGGAAAGAAGCGCGCGCGCAAGCCGCGTCGCGGCGTAAAACGGAATAAATGTATGCCGAAATCGCCCTCAGCAGCAGTCACCACTTCTGACGAGCGTCAACCGCCCGTGACGGACTCGCCGCCGTTGATTCTGGATCCCACGGATCGGGAACCGGGTCCGCCCAAAGAGATCGTTCCGCAACACATAGATCCGGCGGAGATGCCAGCGATTAAGAAGCCGCGCAAAAAGAAGACTAACCCACCGGGCAGTCACTAAATTCGCCGGTTCCCGATCCGTCTCACCGCAAGCCGTACTAACGTAATAAGTAAGCTCGGCAGAGATCCCGCCGGTTAAGAGGTCGCCGGTAAAGAAGGCGAAGGCACAGCGCACTTGTCGGCGAGAGACGAGCATTCCCGCGGGAAGCCGATGCAAAAAGTTTGAGTGAGCTTGCTACTCAGCAGCAATCGAGTGTCGAACACGCTCAATTTCACCCACCGCCAGCCTGATTGAACGACCCCTAAGGAGGGCCAGCAAATGAAGAGCAATGCTAGATGGATGCTGCTTTTTACTGTCACCGCGGCGTTATTTTTAATGCTGTGGGATTTTACGCCGCGGGTGGCAAGTAAAAATGGAACACCGGGGAAGGTCGTGAGCCACGAAGCGGCTCGTGCGTCGAAATCTTCCCGATTGATCGAGCAGCAAGGGCAAAAACGTAAAGTGCCGGTCCGGGAAGTTAAAACGCCGACGCCACAAGGCAAAGTCCCCGGTGAAGACCCCAATGCTAATGAAGATCCGGATTTGCCGCCCTTCCTGAGCGGTAAGATTGATAAGCAATTCTATCTGCAAAAACGCGCTGAACACATCAGTATGCTGCGCGGCCTGTCGGATGAAAATGCCGGCGAGTTGCGCGATGAAGCCATCGAACTACTGAACCGGCAGGAGGGAGGGAAAGCGCGAAAACAAGGAGCCAGAGAAGCCGGACTGGGACCGCTCATTTCGACGACCGACTGGACGCCGCTGGGGCCGACTCCGATCCCGAACGGCCAGACGAGCGGCAGATCAGACCCTGTCAGCGGGCGCACCATCTCTATCGCCATCCACCCGACTAATCCCGACATCGTCTATGTCGGGACGGCACAGGGGGGGCTCTACAGATCGCTCAACGGCGGATTGAACTGGACGCAGTTAATGGACATTGATAGCGCGACGACGCCGGGAACCGGCTCCTCGTTAGCCATCGGCGCGCTGGCCATCGACCCCTCTAATCCGACGACGGTGTTCGTCGGCACGGGCGAGCCGAATTTTTCGGCCGATAGTTTTATCGGCCGAGGCGTTTTTCGGATCAGGAACGCCGAGACTACACCGG
>JBOGOY010000891.1:0-2306 GCA_050748185.1 Pyrinomonadaceae bacterium | reverse complement strand
GCACAGCAGTGAGCCTACGACCCAAGCTGACATGGCTACCTCAGACATCCACACCACTAAAGCCCCTGCCACGAGGCGGCGCGACTTTGAGGAGTTGCGCGCCGACGTTTCCGGCAGTCCGCTGTGGAATCGCGACCTTGCGCCGACGACGATCCGCGAGCGCACGTGGTCCACTTGGAACATCGCGGCGCTGTGGATCGGGATGAGCGTCGTGATCACGACTTACACGCTGGCCGGCGGTTTCATCGAGGCGGGGATGAACTGGCGGCAGGCGATGCTGACGATCCTCTTGGGTAACACCATCGTGCTCGTCCCGATGATCCTGAACGCGCACGCGGGGACCAAGTACGGCGTCTCTTTTCCGGTCCTCTGCCGCGCCAGTTTCGGCGTGCGCGGCGCGAACGTGCCGGCAATGCTGCGGGCCATCGTCGCCTGTGGCTGGTTCGGGATTCAGACGTGGATCGGCGGGACCGCGCTCGACGCGCTGTTCGGCGTGATGTGGGGCGGGTGGAACGACCTGCTCGGCGGCGCGTCCGTCTTGGGCGTCGCGCTGCACACGTGGCTCGGCTTCTTCCTCTTCTGGGGCATACAGGTCTTCATCATCCTCAAGGGCGTCGAGGGCATCAAGTACCTTGAGACTTGGTCCGCGCCGCTCCTGCTCGCGGGCGGGATTGCGCTGCTCTGGTGGGCCTCTTGGCGGGCGGGCGGGGTGGGCCGCGTGCTCTTTGAATCCACCGCGCTGCAAAAGCAACAGAACAACTTTTGGACTATCTTTCCCGGCGCACTGACCGCCTCAGTCGGCTACTGGGCGACGCTCAGCCTGAACATCCCCGACTTCACGCGCTACGCCCGCTCGCAACGTTCACAAATGATCGGGCAGGCGCTCGGGCTGCCGCTGACGATGACGGCGTTCGCCTTCATCGGCGTCGCGGTGACGAGCGCGACGCTGCTCATCTACGGCGAGGCGATCCCCAACCCGGTCGAGTTGATGAAGCGCTTTGACAGCGTCGCGGTCATCCTCTTCGCCACCGCCGTCATCTTCGCCGCGCAACTGACGACCAACATGGCCGCCAATGTCGTCTCGCCCTCGAACGACTTTTCCAACCTCAACCCGCGGCTCATCTCCTACGTCACCGGCGGTCTAATCACGGCGGTCATCGGCGTCCTGATGATGCCGTGGAAGCTGATGTCTTCGATGGGCGCGTACATCTTCACTTGGCTCATCGGCTATTCGGGCCTGATGGGCGCGATTGCCGGCATCATGATCTGCGACTACTGGGTGCTGCGCCGCCAGAAGCTCGATCTCTACGACCTCTTTCAGTTGCGTGGGCGCTACAAATACTCGAAGGGTTATAACTGGCGCGCTATCTCTGCGCTCGGCGTCGCGATCGCGCCGGTTGTCCCCGGATTTTTCCGCGCCGCGACCACGCCCGGCGGTCAGGTCGCCGACCCTAACGTCTTCGACACGCTTTACACTTACGCATGGTTCGTCACCTTCGCGCTAGGATTCGTCGTTTATTATTTTTCGATGAAGTCGCGGATTCCCCGCCCTAAACCCAAAGTCTGAAAACAACTTTCCAGCTCGAACCTTGAATTAAGGAGCCGATATGCCACGCACCGTGAAATGCGGACTCATCCAATCGCGTAACGCCGCGCCGACCGACGCGCCGATTGAAGAGATCAAGAAAGCGAACATCGACAAGCACCTCCGTCTGATCGAAGAGGCCGCGCGGCAGGGCGTGCGGATGCTGTGTATGCAGGAAATCTTCACGACTCCCTACTTCTGCGCCGAGCAGCAGACGCGCTGGTACGAGGCGGTCGAGCGCGTGCCCGACGGCCCGACCGTGAAGTTGATGCAAGAGGTGGCGCGCCAGCACGAAATGGTCATCGTCGTGCCCGTCTATGAAGAGGAGATGACCGGCGTCTATTACAACACGGCGGCGGTGATCGACGCCGACGGCAAATTTTTAGGCAAGTATCGCAAGACACACATCCCGCACGTCGCGCCGGGATTCTGGGAGAAGTTCTACTTCCGTCCCGGCAACCTCGGTTATCCGGCGTTCGACACGGCCTATGCTCGCGTCGGCGTCTATATCTGCTACGACCGCCACTTTCCCGAAGGCGCGCGCGCGCTGGGCCTGAACGGCGCTGAGATCATCTTCAACCCTTCGGCAACCGTCGCAGGGTTATCGGAATACCTGTGGAAGCTGGAACAGCCGGCGCACGCCGTCGCCAACGGCTACTTCGTCGGCGCGATCAACCGCGTCGGCTATGAAGCGCCGTGGAACATCGGCGAGTTCTACGGC
>JBOGOY010000890.1:0-2312 GCA_050748185.1 Pyrinomonadaceae bacterium | reverse complement strand
ACAAGAAGGCGCTCGACCTCGTGGCGCTCGATCTGCGTGAGATCGCCAGTTTCACCGATTACTTTTTAATCGCCAGCGGGACCAACACGCGGCAGGTGCAGGCCATCGCTGACGAAGTGGTGGACCGCCTGAAAAAGGACGGCACGCGGGCCGCGCGCGTCGAGGGCTACGGCACCGCCGAGTGGGTGTTGGTTGATTACGGCGACTTCATCTTCCACGTCTTCGAGGACAAGGCCCGCCGCTTTTACGATCTCGAAAGGTTGTGGCGCGACGCGGCGCGCCTCGCGCTGCCCGCGGACCTCGCGGGTGAGGCCGCGCCGAAGGAACGTGGCTCTTCGCGGCCGCCACAGCAGCCGGAGTCGTGATCGAACTGGTCGCAGAGTCCGAGGCGATGCGCGAGGTAGTGCGCGTGGCGTCGCGCGCCGCTTCGACCGACGCTAACGTGCTCGTCACGGGCGAGTCGGGCGCGGGCAAAGATGCGCTCGCGCTCTACGTCCACGTGCAGTCGCGCCGCGCGGCGCGTCCTTTCGTCAAGATTGATTGCGCGGCGCTGCCGGCCGAACTGATCGAGGCGGAGTTGTTCGGCTATGAACGCGGCGCGTTCACCGGCGCGACGCAGGCCAAGCCGGGCCGCATCGAGGCGGCGCACGGCGGGACGCTCGCGCTTGACGAGATCGCGCACCTCACCGTGGATGCCCAAGCGAAACTACTGCGCGTCATCGAACGGCGCGAGTTCGAGCGCCTCGGCGGGCGGCGCACGGTGCGCGTGGACGCGCGGCTCCTCGCGCTGACGAACGTCGATCTGGAAGACGCCGTCGGTCGGCGCGCCTTCCGGCCCGATCTTTTTTACCGGCTGAACGTCGTGCGGATCCACGTCCCCCCGTTGCGCGAGCGGCGCGAGGACGTGGCCCCGCTGGCCGCGCGGTTCGCCGAAGTTTACGCGGCGAAGCACGGTCGCCGCGCCCATAAGATCGCGCCCGAAGCGCTGGCGATGCTGGCGGCTTATGACTTTCCCGGCAACGTCCGCGAACTGGCGCACGTCATAGAGCGTGCCGTCATCGTGGCCGAGGGCGCACACATCGGCGTGGGCGAATTGCCCGACCCTCTGGTGCTCGCCGCGCGCCTGCGGCGGCAACAGTCGCGACGCCCGACGCTTGCGGAAGTCGAGGCCGAATACGTCGCCGAGACGCTCGCCCTCACCAAAGGCAACAAGGCCAAGGCCGCGCGCCTGCTCGGCATCAGCCGCAAGAATCTGTACGAGCGGCTGGCGCGGAAGGCAATGATGAATGTTGAAGATAACGAGAACTGAATTTTATTCATCATTCATCATTTCGCACTCATCACTTCAGCTATGCGTTTCCGGCTTATCTTCGTGGGGAAGACGCGGAACGAGCACCTGCGGGCGCTCTTGGAAGACTATGTGGGGCGGCTCGGGCGGTTCGTGCGATGCGAAGTGGCGGAACTGCGCGAGGGCGCTGACGAGCGGACGACGCTTGACGAAGAAGGGAAGCGGATTCTCGGGGCGTTGCGCTCCGACGCGCTGACGGTGCTGTTGGACGTCGAGGGGTGTCAGTGGAGTTCGCACGAGTTGGCCGCGCAGGTTGAAAACTGGCAGTTGCGGAGCACGAAGGAAGTGTCGTTCGTTGTCGGCGGCTATTCCGGTGTCTCGCCGGAGGTGAGAAAGCGCGCCGACGTGCGTTGGTCTCTGTCGCGCCTGACGCTGACGCACGAGATGGCGCGCGTCGTGCTGGCCGAACAACTTTACCGAGCCCACACGATCCTGCGCGGGCTGCCTTACCAGAAATGAAAGGCGCTGAGTGAACCGAAAGGTGACAGCGCGCGTATTAGTCTCCCTGTTTATTGCGAACGGTGTTTCATAGGTCAAGTGGGGATTGAAAGAGGAGAACAGATGGATAAAAGAAAGATGAAAACATACCGCGATCGTCTACTGGCACGGCGCGAGAGCCTTTTCAAGCAGGTGACCGAAGCGGAATTGTCGAGCCGCGAGCGTGATCTCGAGGCCACACAAGACCCGGCTGACATGGCCGCCAATCATTACACCAAAGAACTACTGATCTCGATGTCGGCCAACGACCGCAACCTCCTTAATTTGATCGACGAAGCGCTGCGGCGAATCGAGGGAAGTGAATACGGCGAATGCGTCAATTGCGGCGAACAGGTGCAGGAGAAGCGGCTCGAAGCCGTGCCGTGGGCGCGTTATTGCCTCCGCTGCCAAGACCTGCAGGAGCGCGGGCTGTTGCATCAAGACGAAGAATAAATTTCTCGACATCGGACTTCTACGGTGAGCCGCC
>JBOGOY010000889.1:0-2313 GCA_050748185.1 Pyrinomonadaceae bacterium | reverse complement strand
CCTATATCATGATCTTCACGGACGACGGGCAGGTCTACAAGCTGAAGGTCCACGAAATCCCGGACGCGCTCCCTTCGGCTCGCGGCAAGGCGATCGTCAACCTCGTCAATCTGTCCTCGAACCGCAAGGTCGCTGGCGTCGTTCCCGTCCGCGAGTTTTCCGAAGGGCGCTACGTCGTGCTGGTCACGCGCAAAGGGGTGATCAAGAAGACTTCACTCGCCGAGTTCCAGAACATCCGCACGAATGGCATCAACGCCGTCAACGTGGACGAGGGCGACGAACTGCTCGACGTGATCCTGACCGATGGAACCAAGCGCATCCTGATCGCGACGAACAGCGGATTAGCCATCCGCTTTGACGAGGACGACGTGCGGCCGATGGGCCGGGCCGCGCGCGGCGTCCGCGGTATCGACCTGCGCGGCGACGACTACGTCGTCTCGGCCTGCGCCGTCTCGCGCGAAGACAACGAGCGGATGCTCTCGGTCTCCGAGTTCGGCTATGGCAAGCAGACGAAAATCTCCGACTACCGCCTGCAGACGCGCGGCGGGCGCGGCGTGATCAACATGAAGACGACGCCCAAGACCGGCAAGGTCGTCGCCGTCTTCGCCGTCGAGGATGACTCCGAGATCATGATCATCACGCAGCACGGCAAACTGATCCGCATCGAGGCCAACGAAATCCGCAAGACGGGTCGCTCGGCCTCGGGCGTCCGGCTGATTAAGACCGACGGCGGCGACAAGGTGACGAGCGCCTCGCTGCTCGACGCGGCGGAAGCGGAAGTGGTGGAAGAAGTCACGAACTAAGAGTCTCAACAGTGACAGGTCAACGGTGACAGGTGACAGGAGGTGTCGGTTTGTGCGCGAGGTGGGGCCAACGCTCCGAGCCACACGGGTGCGGCCCGAAAGTTTTAGATGCCGATGTTACGCCCGTGATTTTCGTCGCTTCTTGTCACCCGTCACTTTTGAGTAAGGGTAGAACTTGAGCGCAAGCGGCGCGGCAGTGACAAGAGCAGAGAGTGACAGGTGACGAATGACAGGAGACAGACTTGTTCTTGCTTGTCACTCGTCACCCATCACTGTTTTGACTTGTCACTCGTCACTTCCGGGGGATTTGATTCGTACTTGAAAGAGAGATTTTCCAACGCGACTATTTCCCACTGCCTCAGTGCCCAGCCCTTTTCCAGTTTGTAGTGCAGGCGCAGCCGGCCGGATAGTTTCTTCGGCTTCTCGGCGCGGGGGCCGCTGCCGGTTCGCATGTCGATCTCGATCGTGGCCGTGTCGCCTTCGAGCCGCTGATCTATGATCGACACCTCCTTCGGCTCGTGACGCTCAAACCTCCAGCTCGGCGATTCGGGAGAGCCGTCCGACGGAGGCACTTCCACCCGCTCGCCGTTGATGTCCCGGCGGATCGTCTCGGCCGTAATCTCCGGGCGGGCATCCGCTTGCGGGCGCGCGCCGCTGCCGCCCCCGCAAGCGACGACCCCTGCCAGCATGCATAAAAGTGAGATCAGATAAAAGGTTCGACTGCACACGAAACAGATTCTCCTCTCAAGCCGGTCAGGGATGAAGTGCGGCGGATGACAAGAGCCGTCGGCTTTCCCGCGTCATGGGGCGGCCGCATCGACCCGAGTTAGAAGCGCCGCGCTCTGCGCTTCTTGTTTGTCACTCGTCACCTGTCACATCCGAGCCGGATCAACTTTGCCCGCGCCCCGACGCCTCTTCCGTCACGCCCTCGCCTTCGGCCCATACCTCGCCGCCTTCGTAAAACTCTTTCTTCCAGATGGGCACGGTGCGCTTCAGTTCCTTGATGGCCCACTCGCAGGCCGCGAAGGCGGCGCGGCGGTGCGGGGCGCTGATCGAGATGACGACCGAAGTCTCGCCGATCTCCAAACGCCCGGTGCGGTGAACGATGCCGACGTGATGAACGTCGAATTTCTCGTGCGCCTGCTGGCCGAGCCGGCGCATCTCGCGGACGGCCATCGCGGGATAGGCTTCGTAAACGAGGTAGAGGGTGCGCGGGCGTCCGCGCGTGAATGCACGCGCATAACCGTCGAGCGTGATGGTCGCCCCGCAGCGCGCCGAGATGACGCGGCGGGCGATGCGGCCGACATCGAGCGGTTCGGAGGTGAGTTCAAAGAAGTCTTCCGGCGCGTCCGGCTTTACCTCCCTACCCTCGGCACCGCCGCTGACCGGCGGGAAGACGGCGATCTCGTCGCCCGGCTGCACCGGCGCTTCGGGACCGGCATATTCTTCGTTGATGGCGACGAGCAGCGAACGGCCGAAGCGCGCGAGGCCGGGGTGGACGGCGCAGAGT
>JBOGOY010000888.1:0-2317 GCA_050748185.1 Pyrinomonadaceae bacterium | reverse complement strand
ATCATTCATCCGTTATGAATAGCATCAAGGACGTGGCGCGAGAGGCGGGCGTTTCGACGGCGACCGTCTCGCACGTCATCAACAACAGCCGTTACGTTTCGGACGAGGTGCGCGAGCGGGTGCTGCGCGCGGTGGAGTCTTGTCACTATTACCCGAACGCGCACGCGCGGAGTCTGGCCTCGGGCCGGAGCAGCATCATCGGGCTGGTCATTTCTGACATCTCGAACCCTTTCTTCCCCGAGTTGGTCAAATCGATCGAGACGGCGGCCTTCGAGCGCGGTTACGACGTGGTGCTGTCGAACACGAATTACGACCCCGAGCGGACCTCGCACTACGTCCGCCGCCTGATCGAGCGCAAGGTGGCCGGCGTCGCGCTGATGACTTCGGAATTGGACCCGGCGCTCGTCGCGGAACTGGCGCGGCGCGAGGTGGCGGTGGTCTTCCTCGATCTCGGCGCGCCGGGGGCACACATGAGCAACCTGCGCGTGGACTACGAAGCCGGCATTGAGGAGGCGCTGCGTCACCTCGTCTCGCTCGGCCATCGCCGCATCGCTTTCGTCGGCGGACCCGCGCGGCTGCGCTCCGCCGCCCGGCGCCTCGAAGCGTTCGGCTACTCGGTCAGGCAATTGGTCCCCGACGCGCCGCTGCTCGTCTTCGAGGGCGACTTTAAGTTGGAGGGAGGCCGGCGCGCGGCGTCCGAGATGTTGCGGATGGATGAGCAGGAGAGGCCGACGGCCGTGGTCGCGGCCAACGACATGATGGCCCTCGGCGCGATGGGCGAATTCCGCGCGGCGGGGTTAGACATCCCGCGCGACATCTCCGTCGTCGGTTTCGACGACATCGCGTTCGCGTCGCTCGCCGCGCCGTCTCTGACGACCGTCTGTCTGCCGCGACTCGAACTGGGCCGCCGCGCCGTCGAGGCTCTGATGGCGACGATTCAGCATCCCGAACAGCGCGGCTCGGAGATCGCCGTCCCGACGTACCTCGTGATCCGCGGATCGACCGCGCCAGCGCGTGCCCTCGCGGGCGTCCGCTGAGCACTAACGGGATCGATTAAGGCACGTCAGAACCCGGAGCGGTAGCGACGGGGTGCGGTTTTTTACCCGGTACTCGGTCGCTGCCGCTCCCGGTTCCGACAGAGCGTCCCAACAAGGAAGAATAAAGAGATGCGAAAGTTTGCAGCCACCGAGTTGACGCCCCGCGCGGCGGCGTCGTGTCGCCCGCGCGGGCGAACCGGCCGTTTGTTGGTGAGTTTGATCGTCTGTCTCTGTGCGGCCTTCGTCACAACCGCGCAACCGCAGCGCCCGGACTACCGCAACCCGGTCGCGGCGGGCGACTACCCGGACCCCTCCGTGATCCGCGTCGGGCGCGACTACTACGCGACGGCGACCTCGTCCGAGTGGGGGCCGGAGTTCCCCGTCCTGCACTCGCGCGATCTGGTCAACTGGGAGACGGTCGGCGTGATCTTTCCCACGCGCCCGGCGTGGGCGGTGGGCAACTTCTGGGCGCCGGAAATCTCGCAGCACCGCGGGCGCATTTACGTCTATTACACGGCGCGCAAAAAAGACGGCCCGCTCTGCGTCGCCGTCGCGACGGCGCGCCGCCCCACCGGGCCGTACACGGATCACGGCCCGCTCGTCTGCCAAGAGGTCGGCTCGATTGACGGCTTTCCGATGACGGACGAGCGCGGCCGGCGCTACCTGCTCTGGAAAGAAGACGGCAACAGCGTCAGCAAGCCGACGCCGATCTGGGCGCAGCCTCTGTCGGCCGACGGGACCAAGCTCGTCGGCGTGCGGCAGGAAATACTCCGCAACACCGAAGGCTGGGAGAAGCATCAGTCGTTGCCTTACGGCGACTTGGTCGAAGGCCCGGCGGTGGTCCGGCGCGGCGACTGGTTCTATATGTTCTACTCGGGCAACTTCTGCTGTGCCCGCGACTGTAATTACGCGGTCGGTGTGGCGCGCTCGCGCAAACTCCTCGGCCCGTGGGAGAAGAATCCAGCGAACCCGATCCTCGCCGGCAACGACGCTTGGAAATGTCCCGGCCACGGCACCATCGTCTCCGACGAGCGCGGGCGCGACTGGTTGATGTATCACGCTTATCACCCAAAAGATTTTGTGTACGTCGGGCGGCAGGCCTTGCTCGACGAGGTGAAGTGGGATGGTGCTGACGGCTGGCCCACGATCAACGCCGGCCGTGGAGCGAGCGCGAGCGCCGCCGCCCCGTTCCGCACGCGCGATCGCGATGACGAATATCGTTTCTTCGACGATTTCAACACGGCGCGCTTGCACTTCAGTTGGCAGTGGCCGCACGCCAG
>JBOGOY010000887.1:0-2318 GCA_050748185.1 Pyrinomonadaceae bacterium | reverse complement strand
ACCTAAGAGGACGTGCGCGTCGATTAGTTTCGAGTCCCAGAAGATTGCGGTCTTCAGCGAACTGATGGCGCGCACCAAGTCGCCGCGCCGCTGGTAGATGCGCCCGATCAGCAGATGCGCCTCGGCGTTCATCGGCTCGATCATCAGCACGCGGTTCAACTCCGGCAACACTTCATCGTCGCGCCCGGCGTCGTAGAGCTTGCGCGCGTTGGCGAGCAGATCCTGCGTGCTGAAACTGGCCTCTTCGGCCTGCGGTGTCTGAACCCGGATGACGTCGTAATAGTCGCCCAACTCGAACTTCGTTTTAAGCCGCAGCGGCACTTCCGTCGTCATCTGCGACTTCTGCCACTCGGTTTGCAGGCGCGCGTAGTTCGGCAGGTGCTTGCGCGCCTCGTTGTCGGCCTCGGTGGCCGCTTCCGCCTTGCCCGTCTGTTCGAGAACTTTGGCGTGGAGGAACAGCACGTCACCTTCGCGCGGCTTCAAAGTGCGCGCGGCTCGCAGTAGTTCTTCGGCCCCGGCGTGCTTGCCCGCGAGCACCAGCGCGTAAGCATAGTTGTAAAGTACCGAAGCGTCTTCCGGCGCGGTCTCCTGCGCCCGCCCGAGCAGCGTGGCGGCCTGACTAAGCAAGCGCGCGCGTTCCACCGCGTCTTTCTCGACGCGCGCGGCCGCGACCGAGAGCGCGCCCGCGTTGTTGTAGATGCCGGTCAGCGGCGCGTCCGAGGTGAGAGGCATGATCGCGCCGAGCGCGTTCGGGAGATCGCCGGTGCGCCAGTAGCTCAGGGCGGCATAGAAGGCGGCCTCGGTATAGTGCGGATCTTTCTTCTGGAGCTTCGTGTAATACTCGATGGCCTTCTTCCAGTCTTCCTGCCTGAAATAGAGGTTGCCGAGTTCGAAGGCCGCTTGCGGATAGACCCCGCCGGCGTTGACCTTCGCATATTCTTTGAGCGCATTCTGCAAATAGTTGGAACGCTTCTCGGTGTCGTCCGTCATGACGCCTTTGGCGAAGCTCTCCAGCGCGCGCGAGGGAACCTTAGTCGCCTGCTCCAGAATCTTGTTGAGCGAGAAGGGCAGCGCCTTGTCGCGCTGGTAAAGCACTTGGTAGGCGAGCGTGCCCTGCATCTTCTGGAGGTTAATGAGCGCGCCGCCGAAGTCGTAGGGGTGCCAAGCCCAGCGGCCGTCATTCATCGGCTCGCCGGCGAGTCGGCCCTCGTTGACGCGGATGACGCGCACCGTGCCGCGAATCTCGGCGAGCGAACTCTCGTCGGGCTTGGCGGGCGGCGTCACGTCGTAGCTGCCGAGCACGACCATCGTCGCCTTCGCCTCGCGCGCGAGCTTGATGGCGGTGGCGCGCGAAGGCACCGCGGTGAGCGGCAGACGCAAACGCTGGAAGGCCAACTCGCGCTCGTCGGTCGAGACGACCGTTACACCCGGCACGTTCAACAGTTCCGTCAGCGCATCGGCAAAGCCAGCGCCGATCCAGTTGTATTCCCTGAGGCTCGAATTGTTCTCGAAGGGGAGCACGAGGATCGTGTCGTGGCCGACCGCCTGCGTCGTCGCGGCAGTGCGCGCAAGGCTGGCCGTCGGTAACAGGAGCGCGAGGGTGAGCAAGAGCGTCGTCGAAAAGCTAATCTTCTTCAGCATCATTTACACCTGAACGCGAAAAACCTGAAGGCCGTCAACCCGCTCTGTAATACGAGGACGGGTCGGCGGCCTTCACGCTTAATTCGGCGGAGAGCAAGCCATGCGCTCGCGCAAATAACCAAGCGTCCCGTACGGGAATCGAACCCGTGTCGCCGCCGTGAAAGGGCGGTGTCCTAGGCCGCTAGACGAACGGGACTTAAGCTGACCTCTGGAAAAGGTAGCGAAAACTTACCGTACATCTCGACGGAGTGTCAACCGCGCGCGCCTTGCGGCTCAAACGCGAGGTGGTTCGATGCCGAGGGCGACCGAAAGGTACGCTCACACCCCCAAGCGCGAAGGCCACAGAGGGCGATAAAACGCGCCGGGGAGCAACTCATTTCATCATTCCAAGCGGCTGTTTACCAGTTATAACCTTCAGGAGCGAGGCAACTCACTACTGTCCGACGCATCTATTGTCTTACCCCGCTTTGATTGCCCGCGTCGCAGGCGTGAGCCCTGAGCCCTGCTGTCCTGAATTTCCACAGGACCAGTTGTCACATCTTTAAGAATGATTTCGAGGAGCCCGTCTCCTTCTTGCTGTGCTCGCTCACGAAACGTTGCCACAATCCCCGCCGTCATGGCTTCAATGAGATAACCCGAACGGCGGGCGACGTTTGTAAATGCAGTCTGATATACAC
>JBOGOY010000886.1:0-2320 GCA_050748185.1 Pyrinomonadaceae bacterium | reverse complement strand
GAACTTCTCCGCATTTCTCAGCAGCGAGATCAGCAACTCGGTCTCAAACGAGTTACGCGCCTCATACGGGCGCACGCGCCTCAATTTCGAGGAATTGCGGGACACCAGTTTCCTGCGCCCGGCAGGTCTCGACCTCACTAACCGTGACGAGCGCCGGTTCCTGCTCAACGCTCCGCTGCTAGAGAATTTCACCCTTCCCAATTCAGCCAACTTCCCTGTCTCTGTGATGCGGAATGCTGGCCCCGTCATCTTCCGCGCCGTGAGCGGAAGAACGACGGAGCAAGAACTTGGCCCTGTCGGGCAGGTCATCATCGCCGGCTTTAGCCCTATCGGCGCTGACGTCTTCAATTTCCCGCAACGCCGCGTCAATAACACCTATCAGTTGGCCGACACCGTGTCTCTGCGCGCCGGTAATCACAACGTTGCTTTCGGGACCGACATTCGGCGCGCGGAACTTAACAGCGATCTGCCGCGCAACTCACGGCCTCTCATTACCTTTAACGGCGCGCCACGTTTGCTACTGAACCCGGACTTGACGCTTCGCTTCGCCACCAACGACGATCCCGGCGGGCGATTCTTCAGCGGCGTGGACCTCGCCGCCGCTTCAGCCGCCAGCGGCTTCCTCCAGACGTTTTCGACGACTGGCAGTTCCGGCATCAACCTCCGTTACCACCAGTACTACTTCTTCGGACAGGACGAATGGCGTGTGCGTCCGAACCTGTCGCTTTCTTACGGGCTGCGCTACGAGTACACGACTCCCCCGCGAGAGGTCAACGGGCTGATTGAGCGCACTTTTAATAGTCGCTTGTTGGATCTCGCTCCTTCGTTCCGCAGGTTCATAGACGGGCGCACGGAAATCTTTGATCCGGATCGCAACAACTTCGCGCCGCGCGTTGGTTTCGCCTACTCGCCCAACTGGTTTGGGCCTGAGCGTGCGACTGTCATCCGCGCTGGCTATGGTCTCTTCTACGACCAAATCATTGGCGCGGTCGTGAGCCAATCACGTAACGTCTTCCCGACCAACGTCACGGCTAATTTCGCTGGCGGCGGATTCGGTGGACTTTTCGGTCGATTATTACTCGCTAATCCCAATGATGTCTTCGGCGAGATTGTTACGCTCAATAGTGCAAATCGGACACTCACGCCTGAAGAGTTAATTGAGCTTATCAATGCTGTTACCTTTAGAGATTTGCCGGGTGTGTTAGGCGCGACACTTCCGGCCCGACGCCTGAAAACGCCGATGGCCCATCACTACAGCCTCACCTTCGAGCAACAGTTAAATCGAGATATGGTGGCGTCCGTGGCGTATGTCGGTACGTCAGGACGCAATCTACTTCGCCTGACAACGCCGAATCTCGGATTGAACGAGTTTGTGCTGCCGCTGGCTATAAATGCATTAGGCTTGCCACCTGATCTATTCGGCTTTGCGGTCGTGCCGGGCACGGGCTTTCCGGCGGGAGCGACGCTTGCGCTAGATGATAATAACAATATTGTACTCAGGGGCACCGCAGGGGGACGTCCATTCGGCGACATCGGCGCGGTCAACATCTACGAATCGTCGGCTAATTCGCGCTACGACGCGCTACAAGCGCAACTGCGCGGGCGGTATGCGCACAGGCTTCAGTATCAAGCGCAGTACACTTTCTCGAACGTAGAGGACGACGTGTCGGACGTATTCGATCTGGCGGGCGCGTCGGCTCTGCCACAGAACAGCTTCAACTTCAGAGCCGAGCGCGGCCCCGCCAACTTTGATGTCCGCCACCGCTTCTCTTACAACTTGATCTACACGCTCCCCGAATTTAGAGATCACAGCGCAACCTTCCGCGCTTTCTTCGGCGGATTGGAATTTGCCAGTACGGGGCAGTTCCAGACGGGCCTGCCGTTCACCGTCAACAGCATCTTCGACGTGAACCTCGACGGCAACCTCACCGACCGGCTCAACTCGACGCAGGGTATTACCCGCACCGGCGACAACCAGCAACCGCTGCGTCTGGCGGGGAATCCGACAACCTTGCTCGCCCCTACCGGACAGGACGGGAGCGTGCCGCGTAATTCGTTCCGGGCGGGCAACTTCCTGTTGCTCAATCTTGCCATCGTCAAGCACTTCCGCTTCGGCGAGTCGCAGGACATCACGTTCCGAACTGAGTTCTTTAACCTGACCAACCGCGATAATTTCGCGATTCCCGTCCGATTCCTTGAAGCGCCCGGCTTCGGGCAGGCGACCGACACCGTGACGCCGGGCCGCCGCATCCAGTTCGCGCTGAAGTACTCGTTCTAAGGCAAATTCGCCGTTAACTTCGTCGCGTGGGATGTGCTATGC
>JBOGOY010000885.1:0-2320 GCA_050748185.1 Pyrinomonadaceae bacterium | reverse complement strand
GCCCCGGCCCGGCGCGAACGACGGCCAAGCCGATTGCCCATCGGCTCCCGGTTCGAGAATGATTAGTTCCCAGTCGTAGCGTCCGGGGTCTGTGTCAGCCGGCGGCGATTGTCCGTTCGGTCGCCTGACGATGCATCCGGGCCGCGGCGTACCGCGCCATGAGACCGCGAAATCGGCCGCTGCCGCTTGGCCCGCGTCCTGCTCCGCGCCAAGCGGCCAGTCGCCGAATCGCTCGCGCGCCAGCGCACGCAACAGCCCATTGACCTGTGCGTCGTCCACAGATTCTTCGGCGCCGGCGAGGGCCGCGTTGAAGCTGTCGCCGCCCGCGCCGACCTGAAAGCGGTAGCGCGTCTCCTGCCCGTCCACATCCCGCCGCAGACCCTCGGACGGCGCGAACTTCTCCAAGCGGAGCAGCGCCTCCTCGACGCGCCCAAGCGTCCACTTTCCGCCCGGCGCCGCATCGGCGGCCGGGGCGTCACCCTCAAACAGCAGCGCCGCGCACAGGTCGCGCGCCGTCGCGCCGCGCCCGTCGAGCGAGAGCACGAACAAGCTCTTCAGGATCAGACGCACCTGCAAGCGCTGTAGCGCCGGAAACTGCGCGACGGCCTTCGTCGCCAATTCGTCGTACACCCGGAATGCGTCCTGCAACTCGGCCGCCGCGCGCAACTCCTTCTCCGTGCGGTCGAACACTTCGTCGAGCAGAATGAGCGACACCGCCGGGCGGTTGACGGCCTGCCCCGCCGCGGCCGCCGCGAACGTGAGGAAGGCGAACGTCGGCGCGTGCAGGCGTACTGAGGCGGACACGTCCGCCACGAGCGGGTGCAGCGGGTAGAGCGTGGCAAATCGCGGTTCGCTCCAGTTAAAACCCGGCACCGTACCGCGTAGACTAAGATAGAGTTCGTGCAGCGCGGCGCGGCCGGCGGCGTGCTTGCGGAAGAGGTGGTTGTCGACGACTTGGTAAAGGTGCTCTGGTTCGAGATAATCGATCTGAAACGACTGTGCGAGCGCGGCGTTAATGCCGTCGGCCCCGGCAATGTCGTCGTCGAGCGCGAGCCCGACGAACGCCCCGACCTCTCTGGCAGCTTCCCCCAATTCGCTCAACAGTGGCCCGTCGTCGCGGCTGACGCGCGATTCGCGCCCATAAGCCGTATCCACCAGCACGACGAGTGTCGCCCCGCGCGCATACTGTGCGGCGCCCGCCAGCATCTCGGTCAGCGTCATTTCCGCGGAAAAGGCGGGCTCGCCGGGGAAGGCCGCGCGGAGGGCGGCGGCCATTTCCTCTTCGAGTAACTCTTTTACGCCGCGCTCGACCCGCGCGACGACATGGCGCCGGTTGGCGAGGCGGCGCGCGCTGACACCCACATGCGCGTCGGCGATCGAGGAGCGCAACTCCGAGAAGGCGATCATCGCGCCGAAGGCGGCCAGCGCGTGGCTCTTGCCGACGCCGCGCAGGCCCGCGAGGGCGAGGGCCGCGCCGCGCCCCCGCGGCAGGTCGGCAAGCACATCGAGCCAGCGTGCCAACAGGTCGGAAGTGGCGGCTGTAAAACGGTACGTCGCCAGCGCGCGGGCCGGCTCCGCAGAGAAATTCTGCAAAGTCTCGTAAGCCTGCGGTTCGACTAAGTCCCGAATCTTCTCGTGTGTGCGACTCATGAGTGCCGTGCCGTAGAGATGGTGCTATGCTACTGCTGTTGCTGTCGCCGGAGGCCGTCGCGGCACGGGTTGGGGAGGGCGGAATTAAGGGCCACGACGAATGTAGCACGCGCGAATGAAGCGACGCAATAACTATACTTTTGCCACGACTCGGCTGCATAATGCCGGCGTTCGAGAGCGGTAGAGAGATGCCGCCGGCAGTATTCGCACCTGGCGGACACTGAAGCTTTTCCCTGCCGGGCGCGAGCACAACCACGAGCCCGTCATGTTGCATCAAAGAATCACGCGCCGCCGCGTCGAGCAATATCCGACGGCCTCGGGATGGGAAGATTCAGGCCGGCCCGGCCGCCGCGCGAATCTTTCGTACAATCAATTCGCCGCTACCCTCCGGGGCCGCGGTTTCGGTCGCTCCGGGCAATCGGAACTTATCGATCCAGAGTTCCCCCGTCGGCCATAGGCGTTAGAGTTTTCGGAGATTTCCACCATGTTGAATCAGCTCACACGCACACTGTCGGCGCTCGCGCTCTCGGCGGGACTGCTCGGCGGCCCGTTCGTCGCCGCCACCGCGGCGGCCGCACCGCAGCAGGAGCAGAAAAAGACTTCGGACGAAAAGAAGTCCACGGATCGGGAGAAGGCTAAGAAGCAGCAGGTGGCCTCAACTGCCGCCAAC
>JBOGOY010000884.1:0-2322 GCA_050748185.1 Pyrinomonadaceae bacterium | reverse complement strand
TTCATCAAACGGCCGGTGCTGGTCCGGGGCGAGCGTGCGGTCGCCGGGTTTACGGCCAAAACTTACGAGAGGTTCTTCGGCGAGGGATGACGGATACGACTGAACAATTTGAGGAGGCGGCGCGGCAACTGTCGCTCGCGGAAACGCACCGCGCAGCCGGCGCATTGATGGACGCGCGCGACGGACTCGTGGTCCCACGGCAGTACGGCGACGCGGCGGCCGAGTACGAGGCGGTGCGCGGTGGTGGCGGCGCGGGCGCGGGGCTCTTCGACCTCAGCCCGCGCGGCCGCATCGAGGTGAGCGGCAAGGAGGCGGTGCAATTCTTAAACGGCCTCGTCACCAACGACGTGAAGGCGCTCGGGGCCGGCCGCTGGATGTGGGCGGCCTTTCCGAACGTGCAGGGGCGGCTGCTCGCGCTGGCGCGCGTCCTGCGCCTGCCAAGTGACGACGGTGAAGCAAACTTCCTCTTCGACACCGAAGCCCCGACCCGCGAGACGGTCTTTCACGCGCTCGAACGCTTTACGCTGGCCGGCGACTTCCGCGTCCGCGACTGGTCCCCCGAGACCGTACAGCTTTCCGTGCAGGGCGCGCGTTCGTCAGCGATTGTCGGCACGGCGCTCGGCGGCTGGGACGCCTCTGCGTTGGAGCGCGACGGCGTCGCGGTCGTCTCAAACACTGATTTTCAGCGTCTCACCGTCGCGCGTGTGACGCACACCGCCGAAGACGGTTTTGACCTCATCTGTCCCGCGAACGAGGCGGCTCGTTTGTGGCAGGCGCTCGTGGTCGCGGGCGCGCGACCCTGCGGTTACGACGTGCTCGAACTGTTGCGCGTCGAGACAGGGTGGCCGCGCCATGGCGTGGACGTGACGGAGACGAACGTTGTTTTAGAGTCAGGCGTTAACGAGGCGATCAGCTACACCAAAGGCTGCTACGTCGGGCAGGAGATCCTCGCGCGCATCCACTGGCGCGGTCACGTCGCCAAGCGCGTCGCGGGCCTCAGTCTTGAAGATGATCAGCCGCTCGCGCCCGGCGCGGAAATCCGTTCGCCCGACGGCAAAAAGATCGGGCGCGTCACCTCCTCCGCCGTCTCGCCCGCGCTCGGACGAACCATCGCGCTGGCAATGCTCAAGTACGACTATCTGAAGGCGGGCACGGAAGTTTTAATCGCCCCAGCCGAGGGTGCGGAGCGCGGCGGAGCGCGTGTGGTCGAACTCCCGTTTGTGCGTGGCGGTTGGGAGGCGGGCGCGGGCGTCGGCGCGGAGAATGCTCGATGAGCGATTCCGAGCAAAAGCCTGACGGGCAAGCGGGCGTGCGCGACCTCGACTACGAGCAGGCGAGTCTCGCCTATCGCATCATCGAAGCCCTCTTGGAGCACACGCGCGTCACGAGCGATCTCATCGCGTTGATGGCACAGGCGCTCGACGAAGACACCGTCAAGGCCGTCACCAACACGCCGCACTGGGCCGCCTACCTCGACAGCCGCCGCCGGATGGAGCGCACGAAGGAAGACGTCGAAAAGTTTTCCTCGGCGATGACACGTCTCTCGGCCGACGAAGGATAGTGGGCCGGATGTCGCTCGCCAATAAAAACAGCGTGTCGTCGCTTCACGAGCGATACGTCGATTTTACGACCCGGCCGGACAATCTCTCGCACCTTGAGTATCCATCTTTACGCACTACAAATTTGACAACACTAAAGGGCAAGGCGGTCGGTCGCTACTTGGCTCATTCACCTAACGCCGCGCCGTCTCGCTTCAAGGCCGAATGGTAGTAGCTCGCCGCCATCGCCAGCACGGCGGCGGCGGTCAGCACGCCGGGGGCCAACAGCGGGTTTGCGCCGCCGAGAGCCCCCAACACGAGATCACCCGTCGGCGCGCCCGGATCGATCTCTTGTAAGAACGCGACGTTGTTGGCGACGTGCTCGTAGATGCCGTAGAGGCTGCCCAACGTCACCGCCGCCATACACGCACGCAAGGCCAGCAACACGCCGCGCCGCGGGCGGAACAGCGCCAATAGCACAACCAACAACCCCAGCCCGCACAGCCCGAACGGGATCCACTGCACGAAGTTTTCCGTGTGGCCGGTAAGCCACAGTTCGCCCAGCGCCCCCGCGAAAAGCAGGCCGGAAAAAACCAGCAGGAAGCGCCGCAAGCGCGACAGAATAATGTCGGGACTCATTGGCAGTTCAAACGTTGAAAGGGTGACGGATGACGGGCGACGGTGAAAGGAAATAGCTCAGCAGTGACGGGTGACAAGTGACAAGTGACAGGTCAAAACAGTGACGAGTGACCGAGTGACAAGCAAGCACTGTCTTACTCCTGTC
>JBOGOY010000883.1:0-2329 GCA_050748185.1 Pyrinomonadaceae bacterium | reverse complement strand
GTCAACATCCCCGACGGGCCGCGCGCGCAGACGCGGATGAGCGCGCAGGCGACCGCCCTGCTCGTCGAACGCGAGATCGAGCTCGAAGCCGTGCTCCATTATTGCTGTCGAGATCGCAACCTGCTCGGCATGATGTCGGACCTGTTGGGCGCGGCGGCGCTCGGCGTGCGGAACCTGCTGCTCGTCACCGGCGACCCGCCGAAGATGGGACCGTACCCTGATGCCACAGCGGTCTTCGACATCGATTCGATCGGCCTGACGAACATGGTCAACAAGCTCAATCACGGGCTCGACCTCGGCAATAACCCGATTGGCTGCCCGACCGCTTTCTGCATCGGCGTCGGCGTCAACCCCGGCGCGATCAATCTCGATGAAGAGATCAAGCGCTTCGAGTGGAAGGTCGAGGCCGGAGCCGAGTTCGCGATCACGCAGCCCGTCTTCGACGTGGACCAGTTGCGGCAGTTTCTGAAAATGATCACACACGTCCGCATCCCCGTCATCGCGGGCATCTGGCCGCTCGTCTCCTACCGCAACGCCGAGTTCCTGCACAACGAAGTGCCGGGCGTCAGGGTCACGCCTTCGATCATGGAGCGGATGCGCGTCGCCTCGGAGCGGGGTAAAGAGTACGCCCGCGACGAAGGGTTGCAGATCGCGCGCGAGTCGCTCGTGGAGGTGCGCGATCTGATTCAGGGCGTGCAAGTGTCCGCCCCGTTCAACAACGTCCGCTACGCGCTCGAAGTGCTCGACGCGCTCCCCGAGTTGAGCGCGAGGCGCGAGACGAGTATGGCCTCTTGAATCGGACAGCCGAAGGCGAACATCAAAGGCGGAGTGCTGGTTCCACGGACTCAGTTCTCCGCCTTTTGGTGTTTATCGGAGGGGATTTAGGGTGTTGACTTTCTCAGCGTCATCCCAATGGTTCCGGGCGGACCCGTGATCGACCCGTCGTCGCGCACGGTCAAGACAGACTTGTCCCCTTTGCAGTTGATGGTGATCTGCTTCCCGCCCGCCGTGTAGTCGCAGGGCTGGGTATCACCGAAGAGAGTCAGTGAGCCTTTCCCGCCCGGCCCGAGTTCGAGGATGATCTGGCCCTCGGCCTCCGTGTACTTTCCTACATACTTGGCTTCGTCCCCACTCGGCTCTCCGCAGGCGCTGGCAGCGAGGAGCAAGGCGCAAAGGAACGCTTTCCGTAAAGCTGAGTGCTTCATCAAAATCTCCTCTCAAGATGGCATCTCGCGCAAGTGGCCGTTTTGGCCTGACCATCGTCGGGGATGGCTCAATCTAGGGCGACAAAGGGAAGCCGTAGCTCATCGTGGATTATCGCCAATCAGCACATTTAGGACTTACGCAAGATAGTAAGAAAGTTCAGAGTTACGGCTTCAGCCGTGATCTGTGCTGGAGATACATCACGCATAAATGCGTAACTCTGAACTTTCTTGCGTAAGTCCTAACATTATTATTTTCATCCATGTCTCTCCGGATTCATCTGCGACGAATCTCCCCTGTTTGACTTACTCCCCGCCTGATCCCGCTTCAAATGCTGTGATCATACGTGCAGCGCATTCTGATGGCACGCCGGTTCGGGTAATTGTCCGACTCGCCGGGAATACGTCCTTCCAGCAGCATTGCGTCGAAGCTGGCTTTCTCGCTGTTGGGACTGACCCGGGCTCTGACGGTCTGTGGCAGGGCGTAGAGACGCAGGTCGTAGTTGCCCGCCGAGCGCAGGGCCATGGCGAAGACGCCGCGCTCAAAATCCTTCACTACAGTGATCACCCGGTCTTTAGCTAGCACACCTTCGTCCTCAAGTTTGGTCATCTCCTCGGGGTCCATGTCCCGGTCGAGGGTGCTGAGGTCTTTTAGCGCAAATTCGGCCTTGCCCTTCTTGATTTTGAGATCAAAGACTTCGTAATCGCCCGGAATCTCCCCGGCTAAAGTGATCACACTCCCGGTTCGGCCGAGTGACTTGCACTTCAACACTCCCGGCGCTGCACCGGCCGCGGCTGGAAGGGGGAGTGGGAACTGGAGCACACCGAAAAGTAGGGCTCCAGCTAAGGCAAGCTTGAACGGAGAAAGTTTGAGAAAACTGGAGGCTGATTTCGTTTTCATTTCTTTGCTCCTTCAGGTTTCGTATCTCGTTGGAAGGTAGTCTTGCCGTTGAGTTTTTTCCCGCCGGCGAAGGTCGCCTCCCAGCGTTCCTCGATGGTTTGTTGATCGTCGGAGAGTTTGAGCCGGCTCTGGTAGAGAAATCTGAGCTGCGCCTCGTGGTTGACGCCGCTCCCGAAACACTCCACCATGCTTTTCTCAATAATCCCCGTGCAATCGTAGATGGATG
>JBOGOY010000882.1:0-2339 GCA_050748185.1 Pyrinomonadaceae bacterium | reverse complement strand
CATCAAGCATACCCGCGTGGACCACGCGCGCGCCAGCCGGCAGGGCTTTCCGGAGGTCGTCTTCGGGGCGGGCAAGACGCGCGTGCAAGTCGTCGAGATCGTCGAGCGGCTCGCCGCGCGCGCCCCGAACATGTTGGTGACGCGCACTGACGCCGAGACTTTCGGTGAAGTCCGCAATGTCTGTGCGGACGCCGAGTGGCACGAGTCGGCGCGCCTGATCCGCGTCTGGCGCGACCGCACGGAGCGCGGCGTAGGTGTGGTCGGGATCGTGACGGCGGGGACCAGTGACATCCCGGTCGCCGAAGAGGCGGCGCTGACCGCCGAAGCGATGGGCCACCGTGTCGAGCGCATCTGGGACGCAGGGGTCGCCGGGATTCACCGCATTCTCGCCGAACGCGCACGTCTGCGGCGCTTCCGCGTCGTGGTCGTCGCCGCCGGGATGGAGGGCGCGCTGCCTTCCGTCGTCGGCGGATTGGTCGGCGTCCCCGTCGTCGCCGTCCCGACGAGCGTCGGTTATGGCGCGTCGTTCGGCGGCGTCGCGGCGCTCTTGGGGATGCTCAATTCCTGCGCCTCGAACGTCACCGTCGTCAACATCGACAACGGTTTCGGCGCGGGCTTTGTCGCCAGCCTGATCAACCAGAAGTGGAATGCCGAACCCGGAATGACGGATGATGAGTAAAATCAAAAAAGCTGTCTTCATCACATTCATCATTCTGCATTCATCATTCATCATTTCGTCCACCGGTTGCGGGGCGCGGCGGACGCCTGATCTCGGTCGCATTTTCGCGGCGACGAAGGGGCGCACAGGTAAGCCGCCGATCATCGTCGTGCCCGGCATCCTCGGCTCGCAACTCGTCAACCGGAAGACGGGTGAGGTCGTCTGGCCTTCGGCGTTCCGCTCTTCGGACGACGGGCTGGCCTTGCCGATCTCGCCCGATCTGACGGCGAACCGGGATGGGCTGGTGGCCGAGCGCATCATCGAGCGGGCGAAGCTGGCGCGGATCGCGCCGGAGGTTTACGTCTATTACGGGCTGCTCCGCGCGCTGCGCGACTACGGCGGCTACAGGGAGGGCGACTGGGACAACCCGCCGGAGGGCGGCGACCGCGACACCTTTTACGTTTTCCCCTTCGACTGGCGGCGCGACAACGTCGAGACGGCCCGCGATCTGGCCCGGCGGATTGAGGATCTGAAAAGCAAGCTCAATCGATCCGACCTGCGCTTCAACGTCGTCGCGCACTCGATGGGCGGTCTCATTGCGCGCTACGCGGCGCGCTATGGGGATGCTGATTTGCCGCCCGAGGGGCAGCCGCCACAGCAGGTGACTTGGGCCGGCGCACGCGGCATCAACAAAATTTTTATGTTCGGCGTCCCGAACGAGGGCTCGGCCGAGGCGCTCGCTACGCTGCTCGAAGGCTACTCGGTGCAGGAGGGCTTGCGCCGCCGCCTGCGCCTGCTGAACAAACTTTCGCGCGAAGACGCCGTCACCATCCCCTCGATCTTTCAGTTGCTACCGCACCGGCAGACGACGCGCTTCTTGGACGGCGAGTTGAAAGAGATCGCCGTCGATCTCTACGACCCGGAGACGTGGCGGCGCTATGGCTGGTCCCCTTTGTTAGACGAAGAGTTTCGCGCCCGCTTCGCCCGCGGCGAGTTGCGCGACGAAAGCGCGCGACTGGTGCTGAACGGCACGCGGCCCGAAACACTCGACGCCTACCTCGCCGCCGTACTGGCGCGTGCGCGCCGCTTCCACGAAGCGCTCGACGTGTTCCCGCCCGTGGGCGCGTCGCCCGTCCCGCTCTTCGCCTTCGGCGGCGACTGCGAAGAGACGCTGGCCGCGCCGGTCATCTACCGCGACGAGAAGAAAGGCCGTTGGGTGACGCTCGTCGAGCCGCGCGAACTACGTGCCGCCGGAGGGCGCAAGCTCTCGCGCAAGGAAGTGACGCGCGCGATGTACGCGCCGGGCGACGGGCGCGTGACCCGCCGCTCCATCCTCGGCGAAGGCCTCGCCACCGTCCGCAACAGCCAACTCATCGACACGCCGCTCCCCATCACCTACGCGGTCTTCGCCTGCGACTTGCACAGCGACCTGCAAAGTAATCTGAATCTCCAAGACAACGCGCTGACGGTGTTGGTGAACGAGGTGACGAAAGAGTGAGCGCCGGCCGCCGGGAGCGGCCGGCGAGAGCGAACCACGCCGCGCTGCTCGGTTGAGGTGCCAATTTGGTACCTCAAAGATTGAGCCTCTTCTTCAGTCGTTTGCGTGTCGTGAAGAAGAAAAGAAGGTAAGGCGTCAGTGATCCGGTCACAAATTGTGATCGAATCACTGACGCCTCACAAC
>JBOGOY010000881.1:0-2343 GCA_050748185.1 Pyrinomonadaceae bacterium | reverse complement strand
CAAGAGCGACGTGTCGGCCATTGGGCAGTAGTCCTTTCAAGAAATGTTTGGCGACAAATCTTGTCAAGGATAGCGGCACGGTGGCCTTTTATGCACTTTCAAAGATCATTTTTTGTCCTGTACTGAAATTTTGCTAATAACATTTACTGTTGGTGTCTCACAATTTATGCTGAGGTTGGTGAAAGCCTCGATTTATAAGGCTCGAATTGCGGTCAGCATAAAATCTGAGACACGACCATTTTCCGTTTCCGGTTGAGCGGCACGAACAACGATAATGGAAACGTCAGGTTCGATAACTTAGCTGTCACCGGTAGGGCGGCCGCGCCGGCGGCCGTTCCCGAACCGGCGACGATGCTCTTACTCGGCACGGGCTTAGCCGGGTTAGTTGCCAAAGCTCGCAGGCGGCGCAAAACCGACACCGACCAAGCCTAACCCGGCCCCCTCCCCACGCTGCCCGCGAATCACTTGCCGAAGCCGCCAAACTTGCAAGTGGTTCGCGAGCTTATCCTACCCCTCCGCCCGCGCAATCCGCCCCTCTCAAGGCTTGCCAGCGAATGAGCCGAAATTGATATTCAACAGAGCCGCGGCGACAGCTTCTCAAACTCTAACCGACGAGCTACGGCCCCGTCATCTTTGGAGCCGCCGGGAAAAGACAAAGCGCGTGTTTTGGTTGTCGAAAAGCCCGGCGTGAAATATCTCGCACAGCCGATGCAAAGACTCGGCTGAGTTTAACCGTGAACACACTTTGGAACGCTGGGCGGAAGCAAACGAAGCGGCAATTCGCGCCGCTCGAAAACTCCCGCAAATCAGCACATACAAAGTTTCAGAATTAAAGACAAACCGAAAGTTGATGGCTGGCAGGAGTTGTTTGGAAGAATCGCAAAATGGTTTGTGTAGACATAACATTTCAAAGCTTAACCGCCGCCGAACAAGCGATCTGAGGCGTTCGTGTCAAGCGAGTTCTTTTAACCGAGGTACCCACCAATGTCCCAGCACAACTATTAGTAAAAGGCTTGTATGGACATGGCCGCAGACGTATTCTTTCCCGCGTTATGTTAAATATTACCTGTGCTAAATGTGGGGCCGAGTTGGCGGAGGGCGCGAAGTTCTGCCGGCAGTGCGGTGAGCCGCTGCTGCTGCCTGCGGCCGGTGCGGGGGATTTGCATGAGGCAGCGACGCAGACCTTTGAGCCATTTGGTGAGGGCAGCGGCGTCACGCATCAATTGAACCCGCCGCAGCCTACCAGTCCGAATTATCAGGCTTCGGAGGAATTCCCGCCTCTTCAAACTCACCCTACCGGCGTCGCGCCGCCCGTCCCTCGCCAAGCTTTCGTCAGAAACCTGCTCATAGTGGCTATCGTGGCCGGTCTGGTCGCCGTCTCCGTCGTGACGGTTTTAATGAGCCGGAAGTCCACCTCGGACAGCGGGGCGCTCGTCTATCCCGGCGCGGAAACGATCGTTGACATGCAGGGCACAGAGGGCAGTACGCTCCACCTGCGGACGAGAGACTCTTTCGATAAAGTGACGCAGTGGTACGTGACGAACCTCAAACCGACCAAGACCATCAGGATTTCGGCGACGAGCGTCATCCTCAAGACGGGTGCGCGCACCATCACCATCGTGACCGAAGATAACGAAACCAACGTGGTGATTAAGCAAGCCACGTGATCCCCGACGCGCCACCGCACGTGCCATGCGAGCCGACCGTTGTTCGGTGGCATGCTTTTTATCATTGGTCCCTGTTAAATCAGACTGATGCCGCTCGCTTGATGCGGGTTAATTCGTGGGCAGGCGTTAACGTGTTAACTGAGGATGGCCGTGATAATTTTCTTGTCCTATTCCTCTAAAGACCGAACGCTGGCTGAGGAAATTCACCTCGCCCTCCTCGGTGGCGGGCATGAAGTATTCTTCGACAAAAGCAGTCTCCCGCCGGGCGGAGATTACAACTCGCGCATCCGTCAGGCCATTAAGAAGAGCGATGCGTTTGTCTTTCTCATTAGTCCAAATTCAGTACGACCGGGCGGCTACGCGCTCACTGAACTCAGCTTCGCCAAGGAAAAGTGGCCGAAGCCGTGGGGCGTCGTCCTCCCCGTGATGCTCGCACCCACTGACTATAGCCTGATTGATAAATACCTAACGGCCGTCACCATCCTTGAGCCGAAGGGTAATGTCGCGGCAGAGGTCGCGGCGGCGGTCGATAAATTATCCCCACTGTCGCGCCGGTTGCGACGCTTCATGCTCCCGGCATTCATCCTCTCTCTGATCATCGGTCTGCCTCTCGGTTGGTATTTCTGGCCGCCCCCGCCCCCGCCTTCCTGCTCGCTAACCGCGGATCAGGAAAAGG
>JBOGOY010000880.1:0-2345 GCA_050748185.1 Pyrinomonadaceae bacterium | reverse complement strand
GAATTACAACGCGCCGTCGTCTCCTTCGCACCCGAACACCAGCCGATGCCCCCCGCGCAAGTCGAAGCGGCGTTGTTGGAAGCCAACAAACTCTTCCCCAAACCGAAGTTCGTCATCTTCGCCGCCTTTCAGTTCGACCCGCAGGCCGTCAACAACATCGAGCAGACCAACTGGCAAGGCGTCCAACTGCTCAAAGCGCAGATGAACGCCGACCTGCTCACTGACGATTTGAAAAAGAGTCGCGCTTCCAACGAAAGCTTCTGGCTCATCGGTCAACCCGACGTGCAACTGCGCGAAGCGGGCAAGAACGAGCGCGGCGAGAAACAATATCAAGTCGAAGTGCTCGGCTTTGATTACTACAACGTCAAAGCGGGAGCCATCGAATCCGGCGGCACAAACCGCATCGCCGTCTGGATGCTCGATACCAACTTCGACGGCCGCAGCCTCTTCCCGCATCAGGTCTTCTTCCCGCTGGCCGGCGACAAAGACGGTTGGGGGCGTTTAGCCCGGAACCTCAAATCCGAAATCAACGAGGAATTGATCGAAGCCTATCGCGGCACAACCTCTCTGCCGTTCACCGCCGGGGGCAATCGGCGCGTCGCCGTCAAGATCGTTGACGACCGGGGAATCGAGAGTTTGAAGTTGATCGAATTGCCGTAGATAAGGAGCGGCACGATCTGACCGGGCAGTACCGGGAGCGGTAGCGACCGGGTAGAGCATGACTGAGATCCGAATTGCATGGGACCGCACGTCGCACCCCGTCGCTCCCGCTCCGGGTACTGACCTGTCATCGGGTGACGAGTGGCCGTTTGGGAATCTTTGAGCCAAGGCGAACTATTATTGAGCGCCAATGACGAGTAGGGCGGTTTATGTCTAACGGAATCGAACACCTCATCATCAACTCGCCTTACGAAGAGCCGCGTCGGCACTGGGACTACAATCACCAGCGGATGGCGTTTGAACTTGCCGCAGGCCGGCGGCCGTCCGGTTACACCATCGCCTCGACCGAGAGGCGGCTCGTCAACGATCCGGGCGTGTTCGTCCACATCCCGCTCGTCAATCAAATCCGCGGGCGTATCAAAGAGTGGCGCGAAGGCGATTACGCGGGCGTCTCCGGCATCACCAAACAACTGCTCGCACACTGGCGCGACACGGAAGCGCGGACCAACCGCTTTTTCTTCTGCCAACTCGAAGCCATCGAAACTTTGATCTGGCTCGCCGAAAGCCCGCCGGCGGAAAAAGTCGGCGTCCGTGTTCCTTCGGACGGCGGCGAACTGGCGCGCATCTGCTCGAAGATGGCGACGGGGGCGGGCAAGACCATCGTGATGGCGATGGCGATCGCATGGCAGTCGCTCAACAAAATCAACTACCCGCACAAGAAAGGCTTCGCCAAAGATTTTCTCGTCGTTGCGCCCAACCTGACCGTCCGCAGCCGTCTGAGCGTTCTGCTGCCGTCGGGCGAAGAAAATTATTACGACGCTTTCAACGTCGTGCCTTTGGGCTTGCGTGAACAACTGCGTCAAGCCAAAGTCGTCGTCCGCAACTGGCACGCGCTCGCGTGGGACACCGACGAGAAGATCAAAAAGAAACGCTCGGTCGATAAACGCGGCGCGAAATCAGACGAGGCCTACGCCCGCGAAGTCTTGGGCGAACTGGCGCACGCGAAAAACTTCGTCGTCATCAACGACGAAGCGCACCACGCTTGGCGCATCCCTGCCGGGGCGAAGTTGAGCCGCGAAGAGAAGCAGGACGCCGAGGAAGCGACCATCTGGATCGGCGGACTCGACCGCCTGCACCGCGCACGCGGCATCGCGACGGTTTACGATTTCTCCGCCACGCCCTTCACGCCTTCCGGCAAAAACTCAACGTCGGAAAACCTCTTCGGCTGGATCGTCAGCGACTTCGGCTTGACCGAAGCCATCGAGTCCGGCCTCGTCAAGACGCCGCGCGTCGTCATCCGCGACGACGGACAACTCGGGGCTGATTACAAGTCGAAGTTTTACCACCTCTACAACGACCTCGAAGTTAAACCGTCGCTCAATAAAAAAGGCGCGTCGGAAGCGGAAGCCTTGCCGCCGTTGGTCGAAAATGCCTACGCCCTGCTCGGTAAAGATTGGCGCGAGACGGCGCAGGTGTGGCGCGACGCGGGGCTCAAGATTCCGCCCGTCCTGATCTCCGTCGCCAACCAGACGGAAACTGCTGCCCGCATCAAACACGCCTTCGACCGCTGTAACATCTTGATCCCCGAATTGTGCAACGCGGAAAAGACTCTGCACATTGACTCGAAGGTGTTGGAAACCGCCGAAGATGAGTCAGAACCGCGAGCGGTAGCGAGCGGGTTCGAC
>JBOGOY010000879.1:0-2346 GCA_050748185.1 Pyrinomonadaceae bacterium | reverse complement strand
AGTCAAGACGCTGTCTGACTTTGGACTTTGGACCTTAGACTTTGGACTTGAAGTTAAGCCGCCTTCGAGAGCACTGCGGCGGCGTCGCCCGGCTGCGCGTCGGGAGCGATTGTTTTGATGAGCTTGATGTCGCGTGCGAGGCCGAGCAGTTGAAGGGCGCGGATGCCGTACCAGTTGAGGTCGATCTCGTACCATGCGACCCCGTGGCGGGCGGCGCGCGGGTGCGCGTGGTGGTTGTTGTGCCAGCCCTCGCCGAAAGTGACGAGCGCGATCAGCATATTATTAGTCGAGTCGTCGGTGGTCTCGAAGCGGCGCGTGCCCCAGAGGTGCGTCGCCGAGTTGACGAGCCACGTCGCGTGCAGCCCGACGGTGGTACGCATGAAGATGCCCCACAGCAACAGCGGCCAGCCGCCGAAATAAAAAAGCGCGACGCCGAGCGCCGCGAGCGGCACGAAGTAGAAGCGCGAGAGCCAGACGTGAAAGAGGTCTTTCAGCAGATCGGGCGCGTAGCGGCGCACCACTTCATCGGAGTGCTGCTGCGCGGTGCCGCGCAAAATCCAGCCCATGTGCGCCCACCACGTGCCGTCGCGCGGCGTGTGCGGATCGACGCCGGGCTGTTCGGTGTAGGCGTGGTGGATGCGGTGCGTCGTGACCCACTGAATGGGTCCGCCTTCGAGGGCGAGCGTGCCGCAGAGAGTCAGGAAATGTTCGACGACCTTCGGCGTCTTATAGCCGCGGTGCGTCAGCAAGCGGTGGTACCCCATCCCGATGCCGAGACTCCCCGACACCCACCACAGCGCGAGCGAGACGAAAAGCGCCGTCCACGTGAAGTGGAACAGCGCGGCGACCGCGCCCGCATGAAAAACGATCATGAAAACTAAAGTGATCCAGTTGATGCCGCCCTGCCGGATCGGTCTCAGTGTCTCTGTACGCATGTTGCTCCTTTAAGCGGGATGCTCCCTCTCTCCCTTGTGATGCGGGGGCAGAGCAATCGTAACAGCGGCACGATCCGGCGAATGTAAAAGTTGTGTAATAGAACCCGGCGGGTATTTCGAGGCGAAACTAACAAATTCGCTCTCGGCGCTGGAATCCGCGCCCGATTGCGCGTTTCCTCTTAGACAGTTAGTCGCTCCTACAGAAGCTAACTCGCGCGCGGCGAGCCGGGGGGCGGTCAACGCCGCGCGCGAGTTTTTTATCTGCCATCCTAAGACAGCATTCGGCGTCCGTTAGTTCCTCCTGTAGGACGCCACTTACACGGCGCGCAATCTCCCAACGCTTTGGGTGCGCGCCGTGCTTTTATCGACACCTTCGCCTTCATCCCTTGCGGCCGACGGCCGGTTGCGGCAGTCAATCTCATTAAACATTATTCCCCGCGTGCCGGGACGGGCCTGCGGCGCAAGAGGCGGGCGGGCCGCTGAGCGGGAGGTTGCTTAAAAATCCACCGAGATGCCGAGCTGCGCGCCGAGCCGTGGGCTGGCTGAGTAGCGGCCGACAATGAGGCCGAAGTCGAGCGTGAAACCATCTCGCAATGCGTAGTTACCGCCGACCTGTGTCTGCAACTGGCCCTTGCCGAGGTCGAAATTGCGCGTCCGCGCGCCGGTCAGTTCGGCCCCGAGCGCGAGCCGTTCGGTGAAGTCTCTGACGAACGAGACGCCGCCGGTGAAAACCGTGCCGCGCGCCCCGCGGATGCCGACCGCTCCGGTGACAGTGTTGCCCGAAAAGATCACGCCGCCGTTCAGCCGGAGCTTAGTCCGGATTGTAAGCGACTTCTGCGCGACGCCGTTGACGGAAAAGTCGGCGATGCCGCTACCGAGTTGGCGCGAGGTGTCGCCGGTAGGCAGTTCGACGCTGCCGCTGACGGTCAGCGCGGGCAGGCGCGAACCCTCGCGCTCTTGCCGGAAGTTGTACTTGACCGAGAGATTGGTGTCGCCGACGCCGAAGACGGTGCGCGGGCTCGCCTCGCGCGCGTTGAAGATCTTGATCAGCGGCGTCTCGATGCTGATCTCGACGTTCCTAAATAATCCGTAGGCTAACTCGAAGCTGGCCGTGTTTTGCTTGAGGTTGGGGAAAGCGTCGCGCTGCAACAGATCGAACTGGTTGCTGAACTCGAAGTGAAACCGGCCGCGCTCCGTCACATCCGTGTCGTCGGTGTAGAAGGGCTGCTGCGCCCGCGCGGCGGCGGGCGCGAGCGCGGCGAGCGTGACAAAGAGCACGGCGACGACAACACGCCACTTCCGCGAGTGGCGAGGGGGCGCTGCCGCGAACCGGCGCGCGGCACCGACAGGTTTCATGTCTGGTCCCTTTGACCGAAAAATAATTTTGAGGTCTAGTTACACAAGCAAGTAT
>JBOGOY010000878.1:0-2348 GCA_050748185.1 Pyrinomonadaceae bacterium | reverse complement strand
TTGCGGTGCTGCTCGCGCTCTCGCTTGCGGTCGGCAGCGGCGGGTGCTTCACGGGCGAGGAGGGCGACGTGTACTACGGGCGCGTCGTCGTCCCGAGCGCACAGGAATTCCGTTGGAGCGACGGTGGGCTGCCGCAGGTTTTCGACCCGGCGCTCGCCGCCGCCCCGCCCGACACCGACGCCATCCGCGCCCTCTACGAAGGATTGACCGACCACGAACCGCACACCCTCGCCCCCGTCTCGGGCGTGGCCGAGAAATGGGAGCCGGCCGAGGGCGGGCGCGTGTGGACCTTCCGCCTGCGCCGCGACGCGCGCTGGTCCAACGGCGACGCGGTGACGGCGCACGACTTCGTGCGCTCTTGGCGGCGCACACTGCGTCTGGGCGAGCGCGCGCCGCACGCGGGGCTGCTCGAAAACATCCTCGGCGCGTCACAGGAGTTGCGCGCCTCCACGGCGACGGCTCCCGCCGAAAATCTAAACGGGGGCGAGGCGCAGACGGAACGGCCGCCATCGCTAGGCTCCGTTGCCGTCGTTGTGCCCGCGCCGCAACCGTCGTCGCAGGTCGAGCCACAGAGACCGCAACCGGTTGAGCCATTCGGCGTCGAGGCCGTTGACGAGCATACTTTGCGCGTGCGCCTGCGCCGCCCGGATGTCAATTTCGCGTCCCTCGTCGCCCATCCCGTTTTCCGTCCCGTCCACCACTCACAAGCGCAACACGAGACGGAGGCAAGCCGCGCGGCAGGGGACCAATTCGGCCCGCCCGCCCCGCCCGAGCCCGCGACGGCTCTGGTGTCGAACGGCGCTTTCCGCCTGAGCCGGCAGGCCGGCGAAGAGGTCGTGCTGGAGCGGGCCGCGAGTTACTGGAATGCGCCCGCCGTCTCGCTCGATCGCGTGCGCTTCGTCGCCCTGCGCGGCGCCGAAGCAGCGTTGGCCGCCTATCGCGCCGGCGCGGTGGACGCCGTGACGAACACCAGCGCCGAGCCGCTCGCCGTTAAACTACTCGCGCCCTACAAGGACTTCCGGCGTTCGACGTTCGGCGCGATCACCTACTACCAGTTCAACCGGTCCAGCCCGCCCTTTGACGATCTGCGTGTGCGGCAGGCTCTGGCGCTGGCTGTCGATCGCGAACGCCTGAGCGCGGACGTGTTGAGCGGGGCAGTCGAGCCCGCTGCCGGCTTCCTGCCCGGCGACGCGGACAAGTCGGAGACTGAAGACACGCTGAGATTCGATCCGTCGGTTGCCCGGAAGTTATTGGCCGAGGCCGGCTACTCCGGCGGCGAAGGTTTTCCGCGCGTCCGCCTGCTGATTAATCGCAACGAGCAGCACCGGCAGGTGGCGCAAGCCGTCGCCTCCATGTGGCGACGGACGCTCGGCATTCAGACCGAGGTGGTGGCGAAGGACTGGGCCGACTACGAAGACGCGCTCGCGTCAAGCGACTATGACATCGCGCGCCGTAGCCTCGTCATGCAGTCGCTCGACGAGGAGACTAACCTGCTCTCCATGTTCGGCGGGATGACGATACCCACAGCTTCGACGCCCGCACTGGTCCCTGAGACTGCCGATGCTTCTCCGAGCCCGGCTTCGTCGCCCGACGTGCGACCGCCCGGCGGCGAATCGTCTGAAGACGATACTGAGCCAACACCGGCCGAACCAATCCGCACCGAGAGAGAGGCGCTCGCCGAACTGCCAGCCATGCCGATATATTTCGCCACCTCTTTCGCGCTCGTCAAACCCTACGTCTCTGGCTTCGACTCGAACCTGTTCGACGCGCCCTCGCTCCAGCGCGTTCGCATCGATACCGGCTGGCAGCCCCCGAAGCGAGCGGAGACGATCCGACCCGTCCGCGCCGAGTGACCCACATAACTCTTCGCGCCATTCCCAAGCAACGCGGCCTCGCGCCGGTGGCATCGTTGGTGCAGTGGGGTTGTCCATCGTCGTTCTTGATCGGCGCTGGCGTGCGTGGTAAGTTGGCGGCTCCCCGAATAGAACTCCCCGGATCAGTTCTCCAAAATTCCGGATCGGCACGGCCTCGACATCGCCGAACAGACCGCCGGCACGCGCGTCGCACTAGCGTAAGATTTGAGCCGCCGCGCGCATTGACATCTACAACTGAAAGGCTTCGGAGGTTACTCAACAGTGACAGGTGAACGGTGACAGGTGACAGGAGCAGAGACTGACAAGTGACAGGTGATAAGCGACAGGAGCCAGACTGTTCTTGCTTGTTACTCGTCACCTGTCACTTGTTACTCGTCACTGTCAGGAGGTTACGCGATGAACGTTGAAGTGAAGCGCCGGTGGTGGCGGCGGTGGCTTTTGATTTCGCTGCTGACCGCCCTGACGGCCGGGTGT
>JBOGOY010000877.1:0-2349 GCA_050748185.1 Pyrinomonadaceae bacterium | reverse complement strand
CGTCAAAGACCAGCACGAGCCCGTCGCGCCACGACACCAATACGTCGTGCGTGAACTCGTCCTGTACGACCACGTCCGTGACGACTGAGGGCGCGAACGCGCCGCTTTGGTCCGCGAGCGCCCACTTCAATATGTCCTGAAGGTTTTGCTGCCACGACAATTCACGCTCGACTTGAGCAAGGCGTTCGGGTGAAAGATTGGTGTAATTCACGACGCGCATTGTAACTACCTCTTGCCGCACGATAGCTCTTGGCTGGCCTCATGCGCTGTGTGTCTCGCGGCCCGTCTCTTCGTGCCAGCAGGTCGTGCACCAGCGGTGGCGCGCGGCGCGCTCGGCCAGTGGGTAGGCCGCGCCGGTCGTGTAGAGGCCGCGCGCGATCTCGCGCCCGGCGTCGTCGAGTTCGCCCCACGCCCGCATCGGAAACGTGCCGCACTTGGGGCAGCGGCCGGTGGGTAAGAAGTCTTGAGTCATCTCCGGCATGAGTTGTTCCGACTCGGCCCTCACACCTGCGCGCCGGTTTGAGCGCGGCGGCGCGGGCGTTGTAATATCGCGTCTGTCTTAACACACTCCCCGCGCCAACGGAAAGTCCTTTACATGAAACAGTCCGCCCGCCTGCTCGCATTACTCGCCGCGCTCGTTTTCTGCCTGCTGCCCGCCCGCGCGCAACAGCCGAACGAGGCCCGCTTCGACTTCTACACGCGCGGGCCGTACCGCGAGGCGGTCCCCCGCCCGCAGGCCATCACGCGCTATGACGTGGGCGACTTTCACACCAATTACGCGACGATGGAGCGCGTGATTGACCGCATCGCGCAGTCCGCCAGCGATCGCGTCCGCGTCTTCGACATGGGGCTGACGAATGAATACCGGATGATGAAGCTGCTGGCGATCAGTTCGCCGGAAAACATCGCGCGGCTCGAAGAGATCAAGGCCAACATCGCGCGCCTCTCCGACCCGCGGCGGACGGGTGCGGACGAGGCGCGGCGCATCGTCGATGCCACGCCGATCGTCGTCTGGCTGGCCTACACGATTCACGGCAACGAGTCGGCGTCGTTCGAGACGATGATGCAGGTCGTTTACCAACTCGCCGCATCGGACGAGCCGGCGACGTTGGAAATGCTGCGGAACACGGTCGTGCTGGTCAACGTCTGCGAGAACCCGGACGGCCACGAGCGTTTCGTGACGTGGTACAACTCGGTCGGCATCGGCAACCCCGATCCGTCCGCCAACGAGCACCGCGAGCCGTGGACCGTCTGGGGCCGCGCCAATCATTACCGCTTCGATCTCAACCGCGACAACCTCGCCGCCAGCCAACTCGAAACCCGGCACATGCAGCGCGCCTACCTCGAATGGAACCCGCAGGTGCTGGTGGACCATCACGGGCAGACGACGCAGTATTTCTTTCCGCCGGCTGCGCTGCCGATCAACCCGAACCTGCCGTCCGCGCCGACCGCGCGCTGGTTGAACGCTTTCGGGCGCGCCAACGCCGCGCAGTTCGACGCGCGCCAGTGGGACTATTACGTGCGCGATGTGTTCGACATCTTCTACCCCGGCTATTGGGACTCTTGGCCGAGCCTGAACGGCGCGACCGGCATGACGTTTGAGACCGACGCCGGTGGCCCGCGCGGCTACAACTGGCGGCGCGACGACGACACGATCATCACCTTCCGCACCGGCATCGCCAAACACTTCGTCGCCTCTCTGACCGTGCTCGAAACCGCCGCACAGAACCGGGCCGCACGCCTCGGCGATTATTACGAGTTCAAACGTAGCGCGCTCGAAGAAGGAAGGACGGAGCCGCTGAAACGCTTCGTCATCGTGCCGGGAAACGATCCGGCGCGCGCCGGCGAGGTGGTCGAGATTCTGTTGAACGCGGGCGTCGAGATCGGAGTGGCGCGCGAGGGGTTCTCGTCCGCGCGGGCGCACGGCTACGCTTCGGCGAACGCGCCCGCGCAGTCGCGGCAGTTCCCCGCCGGGTCTTACGTCGTCGATCTCGCGCAGCCGCAGAAGCGTCTGGTCAAAGCCTTCTTGGAGCCGGAGACGCCGCTTGACGCGACCTTCGCGCGCGAGCAGTTGGCGCGGTTCCAGCGCAACCAGCGGCGCGGAACGGGCGCGGCGAAAGAGGATTACAGTTTTTACGACATCACGGCTTGGTCCCTGCCGCTCGCCTTCGGCGTCGAAACTTATTGGACCGAGGACGCGGGCGGCGTGCAGGTGACGCCACTCACGCGCACGACGCCTGCGCCTGACACCGGCGCGGTCGCGTCGCCGGCCGAGCGGAATCGGATGCGCGTCCCTGAATTCGTCCGGCCGGGTGGCGGCGTCACGGGCCGCGCGTCGATCGCCTACGT
>JBOGOY010000876.1:0-2354 GCA_050748185.1 Pyrinomonadaceae bacterium | reverse complement strand
GGGTCTTGGATGCCGGGCATCTGCAACAGAATCTGGTGCGAGCCCTGCGCGCCGTGTTCTTGCAGTGTCGGCTCGGCGACGCCGACCGTGTTGATGCGGCTGTCGATGATCCGCATCGACTGATCGACGGCTTGCTGGCCAAGCGTCCGCTTGGCGAGTTCGTTCAACTCCCAAGTGATCGTGTTGCCGTTGACCGAGGCGCTCCAAGCGTTCGGGTCGAGGTCGTTCGTCTTCTGCGGCAACTGCTCGCGCATCTCCTGAATCTTCGCGGCATCGGCTGCTTCGAGGACAACGCGGTAATCGTTGCCGGAAACCACGGGGCGCACCGACGTGACGTTGTAGCCGGCGGCCCGCGCCGCCCCCTCAACGCTGGACGCGACGGTCCCGGTCAGGCGGTTCAGGTAATCCTGCATCTGCACCTGCATCACGAGATGCGAGCCGCCCCTGAGATCGAGTCCGAGGCGGATGTTGTCCTGAAGGTTCTGCTTGACGCCGCTCCAAGTGAAGTCAGTGGCGACGGGGCGGCGGCGCGGACCCAGTACCGCGTAGAGCGAGACGAGCGTGACAACGACGATAATAATGAAGCGCTGTAACAGATTCTTTTTCATTGTCGGTAATCAGTAATCAGTAATCAGTAATCAGTAACAGCTTCGTCCTTTGCTGATTACTGACCACTGGCGACTGATTATTTAAGCCCCCTTCGTCGTCTCTTCCGCCTGCTGGAGCCCCGCGACGGAGGCGCGTGAAATCTCGAGGATCGACTTGTCGGCGCTGCGGACGATGAGGGTCTTATCTTTGACCTGCTGGACGGTGGCGATGATGCCGCCGGACGTGATGATTCGATCACCCGCCTTGAGCGCGCTGATCGTGGCCTGTAGTTCCTGCTGTCGCCGACGCTGCGGCATGATCACAAGGAAGTAGAAAATGGCGAAGATGGCAATGAACGGGACGAGTTGCGCAGCGATAGCGCCGATGCCACCTTGTAGGAATAAAAGAGCGATTGTCATCATTGGTGCTAGGCCGAAATGGAGGGGGATTGATTCACTGATCCATTGGTTCATTGACTCAATGAAAAACCGTTCAATGAATCAATGGATCGATGAACCGATGGATCAATCCCCAGAGTTGTATTGCTCTGTGAACTCTCGCCGAAATCGCGTGAAATCGTCAGACCGGATAGCTTGCCTGACACGTCTCATGGTGTCAAGGAAGAAGGCGAGGTTGTGGTGTGTCAACAAGATGCTGGCCAGCATCTCGCCCGTCACGTAAAGATGGCGCAGGTAAGAGCGCGTATGACGGCGGCAGACAGAGCAAACGCAAGCCTCGTCCAGCGGGCGCGTGTCGGCCGCCCAGCGCGCGTTTTTAATATTCAATTTACCGCGCGAAGTGAAGGCCTGACCGGTTCGCCCATTGCGAGTGGGGAGCACGCAATCGAACATGTCCACGCCCCGCCAGACCGCCTCGATCAAGTCTTCGGGCGTGCCGACGCCCATCAGATACCGCGGGCGATCCGCCGGCAAACTCGGCGCGACGCGCTCGACGACTTCGTACATCAAGGGCTTCTCTTCCCCCACGCTCAAGCCGCCGATGGCGTAACCGTCGAAGCCGATCTCGATGGTCCGCGCCAGACTCTCTTGCCGCAGGTCCACATGCGTCGCGCCCTGCACGATGCCGAACAACGCTTGCTTGCCGCTAACGGCTTCGTGATGCGGTTCGGTTCGGCCCGCGTCCGCGCCTTCCCGTTGCAGTTCGTCGAAGCGTCGGCGCGAACGCGCGGCCCAGCGCGCCGTTAACTCAAGGCTCGCCTTCGCTTCCGCGTGCCCGGCGTCGCCCGGCGCGCATTCGTCAAACACCATCACGATCTCGGAACCGAGCGCCGCCTGCACCTCCATCGAGACTTCCGGCGACATGAAACGCGCGCTCCCGTCCACGTGTGAGCGGAACTCGACGCCTTCTTCCCTGAGCTTTCGCAACTCGCCGAGACTCCACACCTGAAACCCGCCCGAGTCGGTCAGCAGCGCCCGCTCCCATCCCGTAAAGCGATGCAACCCACCGCACGCACGCATCACGTCCACACCCGGACGCAGCCACAGGTGATACGTGTTGCCGAGAATGATCCGCGCGTCCAAGTCCGGCCCTTCCAACGCCTCGAAGCGCGTCCCCTTGACCGTCCCCGCCGTCCCGACCGGCATAAAGACCGGCGTCTCGATCAGGCCGCGTCTTGTCTGTAACAACCCAGCGCGCGCCTCGCCTTCCTGCGCGACGACTTGCCAGTTAATTGCTGATTGAATCATTGCGTCCATAGCGAATAGACAATTAACCACAGAGGACGCGGAGGACACAGAGAAATGATG
>JBOGOY010000875.1:0-2356 GCA_050748185.1 Pyrinomonadaceae bacterium | reverse complement strand
CACTGGAGCGGCGGCTTCTTCCTGCAAAACAGAGGCATCGAGTACACGGTCGCGCTGCTCGGAATGGCGCTCGCGCTGTTGATCTCCGGCGGCGGCCAAGTCTCGGCCGACGCTTCACTGCAAAACCCAAGTTTCTCTCGCAGGCGGTAGATAGTTTGCAGTTTGAGATTTAAGGTCTGAGGTTTGAGGTTAAAGGCCAGAATGTTTTAACCTCAAACCTCAGACCTTAAACCTCAAACCCTGTTGTTATGAATCGTTCCCCGCTCGTCGTCATTTTCATGACGGTCTTCATCGATCTGGTGGGGTTCGGCATCGTGATGCCGGTGCTGCCTTACTACGCCGAAGACCCGCGGTTCGACGCCTCGCCGCTCACGCTGGGGTGGCTCTTCGCTTCCTATTCGATCATGCAGTTCATCTTCTCGCCGATCCTCGGGCGACTGTCGGATCGACACGGGCGGCGGCCCGTGCTGCTCTTAAGCATTATCGGGACGGGCATCGGCTTCCTCGTCATGGGGCTGGCGAATACCTTGTGGGTACTCTTCGCGGGCCGCATCCTCGACGGTATCACGGGCGGCAACATCTCGACGGCGCACGCCTACGTCGCAGACGTGACGACGCCCGAAAACCGGGCGAAGGGGATGGGCCTCATCGGCGCGGCCTTCGGCCTCGGCTTCATTTTCGGCCCGGCGATCGGCGGCGTGCTGTCTGGCTGGGGCGTCCACGTGCCGTTCCTCTTCGCCGCCGCGCTCTCGTTCGCCAACGCCGTGCTCCTCTACTTCGTGCTGCCCGAAACCGTTACGAAAGACCACCCGGCGCGCCACTCGGCGGGGCGCAGCTACGTGGCGCTGGTGCGGCGACTGTCCGGCCGGACACTGACACTGGTGCTGGCGATCTACTTCCTCTTCGTCGTCGCCTTCTCGATCATGACAACCGTCTTTGCGCTCTACACGATGTACCGCTTCGGCTACGACGCGCAGCAGAACGGGTATCTGTTCGCCTTCATCGGCGTCATCGCGGTCATCCTTCAGGGCGGTTTGATCGGACGTCTGGCGAAGCGTTACGGCGAGTCGCCGTTCGTCATTCTCGGCGCGGCCTTGTTCGTCATCGGGCTGTTCGCGTTGCCCTTCGTCGGGCCGACATCTGGCGGCCTCTTGGCGCTGCTCGGGCTGCTCGCGCTCTTCGCTTGCGGTAACGGCATGGCGACCCCCTCTCTGACGAGCCTCGCCTCGAAGGCGGCCGGCGAGCACGAACAAGGCACGGCGCTCGGCCTGACGCAATCGGCGGCGTCGCTGGCGCGCATCGTCGGCCCTCTCCTCGGCGGCTGGCTCATCTACAGCGCGACCGCGCCCGAACCCCTGCACATCGACGACCGCTCTCTGCGCCTGACTTTCTGGTTGGCCGGCGCGCTGACCTTCGTCGCCCTCGCGCTCGCCCTGCGACTCGCGGCAACCAGAGAGGTCAGAGATCAGAGGCCGGAGATCAGTAAGAGCCTGCCCTCAACTGACCACTGACCGCCGACCACTGACCACTGCTCTTATGCGACCTGTCTCGAAATCGCTGAAGGAGTATGCGCGGGGCGTCGCCGGCGGGCTGCTGTTTAGTTTACCGCTGCTCTACACGATAGAGGTCTGGTGGTTCGGCGTCGTCGCGCGTCCCGAGCGGCTGCTGCTCTATGTCTGTGCCACCTTCGTCCTGCTGCTCGGTTATAACTACTTCGTCGGGCTGCGACGCGACTCCTGCTTCTCGGAAGTCGCGATCGACTCGGTCGAAGAAATGGGGCTCGGGTTGCTGCTCGCCGCCGGCGCGTTGTGGGCGCTGGGGCGCATCACGGCGGAGATGACGGCCGCGGAAATCGTCGGCGTGACGGTGGTCGAGGCGATGACGGTGGCGATTGGAGTCTCGGTCGGCACGGCGCAACTCGGCGGGAAAGACGACGGCGACAAAGGCGAGGCGGGCGACGGCGGCGGGGGCGAAGACAAAGGGGTGAGTGGCGGGCGAAAGAAAGTCTCTTTCGCCGGGCAACTGGTGATTGCGGGCTGCGGGGCGATGCTGTTCGCGGCCAACGTCGCGCCGACCGAAGAGATCGTGCAGATCGCCATCGAAATCGCCGCGTGGCGGCTGCTCGGCCTCGCCCTGCTCTCGCTCTCGCTCGCCGCGCTCATCCTCTACTACAGCGAGTTCGCGGGCGCGCAAAAACACGTCCGCTTCGACCGCCGCCACGACGTGCTGGTCGGCGCAGTCGTCACCTACGCGGCCGCCCTCGTCGTCTCGGCCCTCATGCTCTGGTTCTTCGGCCGCTTCGAGGGGGCCTCGCTCGCGGTCGCCGTGGGGCAGACGGTTGTGCTCGGCGTCGGGG
>JBOGOY010000874.1:0-2366 GCA_050748185.1 Pyrinomonadaceae bacterium | reverse complement strand
CCTGAAAGGACAAGCCGAGGTGCGACAACTGATCGAAGATTGCAAGCGGGCGGCCGAGGAAGAGAGCGGGCGTCAGACTTCCTTCTGGAACCGCGTCGCGGAGGCCGACGCCGAACTGTTGAGTTGCCTGATCAACGACGAGTTGCCCGACCACAAAGAGAAAGTCAAGCAGTTGTACATGCAAGCGTTCAGCCTCGGGGCCAACCAGCGGGACATCTCCTCGGTGACCGGGCAAATCAGTCAGGTGATGTGGATGCTGTCGGCGCGCGAGGGCACGCGAGACAGCGTCAAGGCGTTGCGGGAGGTGCTGAAACACATCTCGGCGGCGACCACCACCGGCGGCGGGCGGCCCGGCCGCCGGAAGAAGAGTGCTTGAGAGAATGGCTGACAGGTGAGATTAGAGCGGATTTCAGTTGAGTGTCGGGAAGGTTGAGGTTCACCGCCGAGGCGCAGAGCACCGCAGAGGGCAACGGGTTTTCTCTGCACAGCCCTCCGCGGTCCTCTGCGCCTCGGCGGTTAATGCTGTCATCCGGCACGCGATTGAACACCGATCTGGTTCAACGCCCGTCGGGTTCTTTGTCGAGGCTGAAGAAATTGCGGATGCGCGTCAGGAAGTCACCATGAAGTCGCTGCATCTGCTGACGGACGAGGTCGGCGTTCAGTTGGCCGAGCACCGAGTCGAGTTCGACCCGCCGGCGGGCGAGGATGCCGGAGATGTCACGCGCGATCTCGGGACGGCGGCGCAGGCCCTCCTCGAAGATCTCCTTGTTGATGCGGTAGCACTCGACGTCGGTCAGGGCGACGACCGTCGCGGCTCGCGGCTCGCCCGTCAGCAAACCCATCTCGCCGAAAAAGTCGCCCTCGCTGAGCGTGGCGACGTACTCGCTCAGGTCGCTGCCCTCGGCGCGGACGCGCACCTCAGCTTCGCCCCGGCGGATCACGTAGAGCGCGTGGGCGGTGGTCCCCTGCCGCGCGATCGCCTCGCCCCTGATGAAGGGCGTGACGCTCAGGCGCTCGGCCAGAGCGCGCAGTTCCTCCTCGTTGAGCGGAAAGAACAACTCGACGCGGCGCATGTCCGCGATCCGGCGCTTGATCTCTTCGCGGCGTTTGCGCTGGCGGCGCACCTCGTTCTCTTCGGTGAGGAAGAGCGCGTGGGCGGGCATCGAGAGCGGGATGCCGGCACGCTTCAAGGCATAGTAGACACGCGCGCGGACGACCGAGTCGACGAGATCGATCGGGTTGAGATCGGTCAGCCAGTAGCGCGCGGCGTAGGTGGCGTAGCTCTCTCGGTAGTCGGTGAGGATGCAATGAGGGGCGGGCGTGCGCGCGACGTGATCGATCGGTTCGGCGTTCAGGGCGGCCTCGACCGCGGCGATCACGTCCGCGGGCGCGTAGCGGAAGTCGACGTTGAAGTAAATGGGCCGGCGCTGCTGGCGCGGCGCGCCGAGGGTGTGGCCGAGCAGCGTCACTTGGCTACGCATCAGCACGCTGTTCGGGATCACGATGGTGTCCCAGTTGCGCGTTTCGATCGAAGTCTGCCGCCAGCGGATCTCTGTCACCCTCCCCTCGTTCCCGTCCACGCGAATCCAATCGCCGACGCTGATGGTCCGCTCCATCTGGAGGGCCATCCCGCCCAACACGTTGCCGAGCGTGTCCTGCAGCGAGAAGGCGATGACCGCCGTGATGACGGCCGACGTGGCGACGATGCCCGTCAGATCGACGCCGATGCCCGTGAGCAGCGCGAAGCCTGCCACGACATAAGCCGCTCCCACCAGCAGATCGCGCGCGATGCGCGGCGGCCTCAGGCGCGCGGCCCCGAGCAGCACGTTGAACAAGAGCACGCTCGCGACGTTGATCAGCGCTGCGGCCAGCACGAAACGCGCCGCCCATTGTGCCCACAGGTAAGACGCCCTCCGCTCTTCGCCGAGTGAGGCGGCGAGCGCGAAGCCCACGCACGCCAGCACGAACAGATACACGGCGTTCCGCAACCGCGTGCGTTCGGCCGGCACGAACGCGCCGAGCAGCGCGACGGCCGACACGAAGGCGAGCGCCACCCAGTGCAGTTCCGGTATCGCCGCCTTTTGTACTCCGTGCCAGAAGTCCATCGCGCCAGTGGATCGAGTTCAACCTGTGTCAGGACGAGATTGCGGTTCGCCGGAAAGAGCGCGAACGCCATGCGGTATGGGCCGGCATCTTACCACGGCCGGGAAGGTCGCCAAAAACTCGCGCAACTTGCCACAGTGTCATCCGGGAGGACTTAAAAAACGACGGACGATGAATCGGGCGCGAGCCGCGATCATCGTCCGTCGTTTATCTGCTGCCGTCCGGTTCGCTTTTACATTCCGTTGACGCGGACGCTACCGTTG
>JBOGOY010000873.1:0-2367 GCA_050748185.1 Pyrinomonadaceae bacterium | reverse complement strand
CGTGTCGCCTCCGCCGCGTCGGAACAGGGCGGCAACGGCCCGAGCGTGCAGTTCAAACGGGCCGACAACTTCCCGTCAGGACGCGGCCCGGCGCGCGCCGCCGCGACGACCGCGTGGACTTCGACCGCGCTCTCCGAAACCGAGGCCGCCTCAGTCGCGCTCTCAGAGTTGAATGATGACCGGCACGACCTGCGGGAGGGCGAGCGCGTCGTTTTGATCGTGGAGGACGACATCAACTTCGCGCGCATCCTGCTCGACCTCGCGCACGAGAAGGGTTACAAGGGGCTGGTCGCCACCCGCGGCGATCAGGCGCTGGCGCTGGCGCGCAAGTACCGACCCGATGCCGTCACGCTCGACATCCGTTTGCCCGACCGCGACGGCTGGACTGTGCTCGACCGGCTGAAGCATGACGCGCAGACGAGTCACATCCCGGTCCACATCATCTCGGCCGAAGAGCAACGGCAGCGTGCGTTGCGCCTCGGCGCGATCACGCACCTCGTCAAGCCGGCGACCCGCGAGGAACTCGCCTCGTCCTTCGACCGCATCGCCTCGTTCGCCGAGAATCGGGTCCGCCGGCTGCTCGTCGTCGAGGACGACGAGGCGCAGCGGATGAGCATCGTCGAACTGATCGGCAACGGCGACGTACACACGACCGCTGTCGCCACCGGGGCGGAGGCGCTTGGGGCTTTGAAGGAAAACGATTACGACTGCATGGTGCTCGACCTTAAGCTCCCGGATATGACCGGCTTCAAGCTGATCGAAAAAATCCAGAAGGATCTGAAGCGCGCCGACCTGCCGATCGTTATTTACACCGGCAAGGAGTTGACGGCGAAAGAAGAGACCCAACTCAGGCGCGTGGCCGACGCGATCATCGTCAAGGAAGTCAGTTCGCCCGAGCGTCTGCTGGCGGAGACGGCGCTCTTCCTCCACCGCGTCGAGGCCAACCTGCCTGAGCCGAAGCGCCGGATGCTCGAACAACTCCACCGACGCGATCCGGTGTTGGCGGGCCGCAAGATTCTCGTCGTGGACGACGATGTGCGGAACATCTTCGCGCTGACGAGCGCGCTCGAAAGCCACAACATGCACGTCGTCAACGCCGAGAACGGGCAGGAGGGGATCGACCTGCTCAAGCAGACGCCCGGGGTGGACGCGGTGCTGATGGACATCATGATGCCGGGCATGGATGGCTATGAGGCGATCCGCGCGATCCGGCAGTCGCCCGAGTTCGCTGCCCTGCCGATCATTGCCCTGACGGCCAAGGCGATGAAGGCCGACCGCGATCGCTGCCTCGAAGCCGGAGCCAGCGACTACATCTCGAAGCCGCTCGATGTGGACCAACTGCTCTCGCTACTGCGCGTCTGGCTCTACCGGCAGGACGGGAAGGGGCAGAAATAAAAAAGGCGAAAGGCGAAAGGTGAAAGCACGTCTCCCCGCCTTTACCTTTTTGCTTTTCCCTTTTGACTTGAATTTATGAGCGCGTCGCGACCACAGTATCAGCAACTGGTCCAGCTCGAAGACATCGAGATTCAACTGCTCTTGGAGGCGGTATATTTGTACTACGGCTTCGACTTCCGCGACTATTCGCAGGCGTCGCTGAAGCGGCGGGTGCTGGATCGCGTGCGCGCCGAGGGGCTGGAGACGGTCTCGGCCTTGCAGGACCGCGTGCTGCACGACGAGGCGTGTTTGCAGCGGCTGCTCGTCGGTTTCTCGATTCAGGTGACTTCGATGTTCCGCGACCCGAGCTTCTACGCGAGCTTCAGACAGAAGGTCGTGCCGCTGCTGAAAACCTACCCGACCGTGCGCCTGTGGCACGCGGGCTGTTCGACCGGCGAGGAGGTCTATTCGATGGCGATCCTCCTGCAGGAAGAAGGGCTTTACCAGAAGTGCCGGATCTACGCGACCGACATGAGCCCCGAGGTATTGCGCCGCGCGCGCGAGGGCATCTTCCCGCTCGCGTCGATGCAGGAGTACACCGCCAACTACCAGCAAGCCGGGGGGCGGCGCGAGTTTTCCGACTACTACGCGGCCCACTACGAGCACGCGATCTTTCAACCGTCCTTGCGCGCGAATGTCGTCTTTTCCGAGCACAACCTCGTCACCGACGGCTCGTTCAACGAGTTTCACGTCATCCTCTGCCGCAACGTCATGATCTACTTCAACAAGGCGTTGCAGCAGCGCGTCCACAACCTGATTTACGACAGCCTCGTGCGGTTCGGCATCCTCGGCCTCGGCAACAAGGAGTCGCTGCGGTTCACGCCGCGCGAAGACTTTTACGAGCCCCTCGACGAGCAGGATCGTTTGTACCGGAAGGTGACATGAGAAGAAAGTGACAGGTGACGAGTGACAAGAAGAAAGTGAATAGTGACA
>JBOGOY010000872.1:0-2370 GCA_050748185.1 Pyrinomonadaceae bacterium | reverse complement strand
GCCCAGTTGACCACCACGTTCCAGTCGCAATAGGGGACGGCGGTAACGACGACCGAACCGCGCGCCAGTTGCGGATCGCGCCGCCAAGACTCAGGCCCCATCAGGCAGTCTTCGCCAAACGAGTAGCCACTGGACCAGATGACTTTCGCCTTGTTGCCGCGCAAGAGGGCGTTCGCGCCGGCGATGTCCACGGCCGCTTGGTCCCCGGTGGTGGTGACGAGTTGCATCTGGCCGGCGGCCAGCGCCTGCACCTGCTGAGAGGTGTCGTTCTGGACGACGAGGCGCGTGTTGGTGATACCGGCCTGCGCGAGACAACTGTCGGCGTGATCGCCCGAACGGCCGGGGCCGCCGACGGCGTCGATCAGGCCGCTCACCGTCTGCCACGTCCAGATACCGATCGTCACTTCGGGGTTATCGGTGGTGCGCTCGGGGGCTTTGACCTGCGACGGCGGCAAGTCTTTGAGCGCGATGTCTTCCAACCGCTCGCGCTGCCCGACGATGATGCCGCCCTGCTGCTGCTGCCCGTCGCCGTCGCCCCCGGAGATCGAGTCCGGGCTGAGCCTTTCGAGGATGCCCAACTGCCTCACACCCACGTAAACTAGCCCGAGCATCACGAGGATGACGAGGATGATAGCGCCGGGGCCTAACTTGTAACGACCGATTTGCATCTGAAGCCTCCTTCAAACTTTCTCAACGAGATTCCCGAAGCAACGACCACATCGGCGAGCCGTGGGCGGTGGCCTCGCCCCGCATCGCGCCTTGCGGGACCAAACAATTTCGTCCCGCTCAACTTTCTTTACTTCCCGTGGCTCCGCCGCCCGATGTGCGGAAAGGCTCCGCCTTTCCGCACCGGCGGCAAACCTTTTTTGAGGCTACGCCTCTGCTTTGCGCCACACGATTCGGCCAACGTCCACCAGCAGCGGCTCATCCTCCAAAGGATGCCGATTCCAACATCGCACACTCGACCAACGATAACTCTCAGCCCGCTCGACTAAACCGGCTCGCACCGGAGTCTGATGAATGTAATGCACCTTCTGCATGAACACGCCCTCGCTCGTCAGGTGTAGGGCGTTGTTGTGCTGATCCCAAAGTGAATACCTGTAGCCGCGGGCTTTACCCTCTTGTCGTAATTTATCCAGCGAGCTTTGATAGCCCTGCTCTTTCAAAAAATCAATGACCCGTCGGCTGATGATTCCATTGACGAAACGTAACACGGCTGATGGTCGCCGAATTGAATCTGTAATCAAGTGTACGTGGTCGGGCATGATCACGTAAGCGTACAGGTCAAAGCCCCCGGATTTGCGCGCCTCATCGAGTGCCGCACATGTGACGACCTTAATCTTGTCTGAGCGGAAAACTGACAGACGGTCTTTCGCGACCGAGGTCAGATACAGGCCGGGCGTGTCTCTTGAGATCGTCGGCATGAGGCGGAGCCTCACAAATGTAAACAGCTTTTTTCCGGAAAGGCGGAGCCTTTCCGCACATCAGGCGGCCGAAGCCGCAACAAGACACATCAGGAGGCTGGGCCGCAGTAACCATCTCGCACTCCTTACCGCCGGGTTCCGACCGTTAGCCGCAGGTGCCTGAGGCGCGTGTCTAACTCTTCGGGTGACATCTCGGCATATTTGACGGGCAGCAAGCGACGGCTCGACGCCTCGAAAACGGCGAGCAGTTCCATGTATTCGATCAGTTCCGCGTCGCGGCTCGGGAAATAGTCGGCCGCGGCCCGCAGGAAGTGCTCGGCGGTAACTGAGGCGTCCACGCCGCCCGCGCGCGCCGCGTCGTCGTTCGCCAGCAGAATGACGGCCTCCACGTCGGCGTTGCTGTAGCCGACGAGTTGGCGGGAAAAGCCTTCGCGCAGGTCGGCGAAATTCACGTCCGTCTTGATGCGGTTCTTTCGCACCAAAGCCTGCGCCACCGTCTCAACCTCTTCGGCTGTCTGCGAGTAGAGGAACGGGATTTTGCGGTCAAGGCGGCCGGCGCGCTTCAAATCCACGTCGAGTTTATCGGGGCGGTTGGTCATCACGAGAAAGAGGATGCGCCCGCGGTTCGAGGTGTCGGACATAAACTCTTTGATCCGCGCGATGACGCGCGAACTGGTCCCCCCGTCGCCTTCGCCGTCGGTGTTGCCAAAGGCGCGGTCGCCTTCGTCGATGATCACGATGACCTGCCCGATGGCGCGAATGACGCCGAGGATTTTTTCCAGATTCCCCTCGGTCGCGCCGACCCATTTCGAGCGAAAATTCTTCAGCTTGATCGTCGTCAGCCCGCACTCTTTCGCGAACGCTTCGGCGACGAAAGTCTTGCCCGTGCCCATCGGCCCGGTGAACAGAACGCCCATCGGTACGCGCGCGGTGCGCCCCTCGCGGA
>JBOGOY010000871.1:0-2371 GCA_050748185.1 Pyrinomonadaceae bacterium | reverse complement strand
CCAGACACCAGCTCCACGAGCTTCACCTACGCCCACCCCGATAGTTAAGCTGAATCCCAGCCCGCAGCTATTGCTGATTAAACCCGCGCAGCCTGTGGCGACTGCCGACTTAGAGGTTGAAGCTCTGCAACTCCTGAATCAAGCCGGAGCCGATCTGGGCGAGCAGGTCAGCGTCAAGAGAACCGGGGACGAGATACTTGAGATTACGGGCATCGTTGACTCTGCAAAGCGGAAGGCTGAAATCATTAGCGCGCTTGAGCCAATTGCCACTAATCCGGCGGTCCGCATTGAGATTCAAACGGTCACTGAAGCTGTGACTCAGCAGCAGCGCAGCCTGACCAAAGCATCACCATCTCCTGCGATTGAACAGAAAGTCGAGATCAACAGTGGCTCGATGGCCGCCGAATTTGAACTGCGCTCATACTTCAACAGTGATGAGCAAGCGCGCCAATTCGCTGCTCGGATGGTGAGCCGGTCGCGTCAGGCGATGAGTCACCTCTACGCGCTGAGGCGACTCTCCAAACAGTTCTCGGTGGAAGAATTGCGCGCTCTCAGTCCTGAAGCGCATCAGAAATGGCTCGCTTTGGCCCGCTCTCACGCGCGCGCCTACCAACGGGAGATAGCAGGACTCAGGCAGGAACTACAGCCCATCTTCTTTCCCTCGGCGTCCTCGGCAGGTGCACAAAGCGGACCAGAGATCACCGACACATACAGTGTGGTGCATGCCATCCAGCGCCTCTTCGAGCTAGGGTCGGCTAACGATCGCGTGATCTTATCGGCGTTCACGACTTCCTCGGAGGGTGCCACGGTCACGGCGATCAAAACCGGAGTATTCTGGCAGTCGCTTCTCGCCGCCGAAACGTTAGCAACACGCATTCAATCGGCACCATGAATCACTAAAAGGACATGAAGAAAATGTTGAGAGCCAAATCCGCCCTTCGCCTATTCTTGCTTTTCGCCCTTTGCCTTTCGCCCTTTGCCCTAGCACGTGCGCAATCGGCCACCGCGACGCTTTCCGGCACGATCACGGACGAGCGGGGCGCGGTCGTGCCAGGTGCCACTGTCACGGCGACGAGCCCGGCTACCGGTTTGCAGCGGCAGGCGACGACAAGCGGCGACGGCACTTTCAGCATCCCGCTGCTGCCCCCCGCCGCCTACACCTTGTTGGTCGAGCAGCAGGGGTTCGCTACTGCAAAACTCGATGACGTGATCTTAAACGTCAATGACAACCGCACGCTGAACATCCAGTTAAAGGTCGGCCAGATCGGCGGCGAGACCGTCACCGTTAGCGCGGACGCCAACGCTATCCAGGAGACCCCGGAGGTCGCCACAATTGTGGATCGCCAGTTCGTCGCCAACCTGCCACTTAACGGTAGGAGCTTTCAGTCACTGATCGAACTCACGCCGGGGGTCGTAGTGACCCCGGCAACTGGTGGTGAACAAGGGCAGTTCAGCGTCAACGGACAACGCGCTAACACTAACTACTTCACGGTTGACGGGGTCAGCGCTAATGTCGGCGCTAGCGCGGGCCCACTCGGTCAATCGGGAAGCGGCTCGTTGCCCGGGCTGAGCGCCTCAGGCGGGACCAATAATCTAGTATCGGTTGATGCGCTGCAGGAGTTCAACATCCAGACATCCACCTATGCCCCCGAGTTCGGCCGCTCGCCAGGGGCGCAAGTTTCAATCGTCACTCGCTCCGGGACGAACGATTTCCACGGCTCGGTGTTCGAGTACTTGCGTAACGACGCGCTGGACGCTAATGACTGGTTTAACAACTCTAGGAGGCTGCCCAAGCCTCCGCTGCGCCAGAACGATTTCGGAGGCGTTCTGGGCGGCCCCCTTTACCTGCCGCGCTTTGGAGAAGGAGGTCCCACCTTCAACAGTGGCAAGAACCGCAGCTTCTTCTTCTTCTCCTACGAGGGCTTGCGTCTGCTCCAACCACAGACGCTGATTACCCCATTGCCATCTGAAGCGACACGGCGCAGTGCGCCGACGCAGCTTCAGCCGATATTGAACGCCTTTCCCCGTCCTAACGGCCCCGATTTAGGAGGCGGGTTGGCGGAGTTCTCTGCCACCTATTCGGACCCAACCACTTTGAATGCGACCAGCATCCGATTGGACCATAGGGTAAGCGACAACCTGACGTTTTTTGGCAGGTACAACTACGCGCCGTCGAGCACCCGGACAAGGGGACTCATTGGCAGCGCAAACAATATTACCGACGCCCAATTCAAGACTCAGACCCTCACCGGGGGCGTCACATGGATTGTTACGCCACGAATAAGCAACGATCTGCGGCTCAACTGGAGTAAGAACGAAGCAGGATCCGTTCTGACACTCGATGATTTTGGCGGCGCGATCCCCCCGCCTA
>JBOGOY010000870.1:0-2378 GCA_050748185.1 Pyrinomonadaceae bacterium | reverse complement strand
AGTGTTGAATGCGCCCGATGCAAGGCGTGGGACTAATTCGGAGCGCGGCTACTTTACCATTTATCCCGATCTAGTCAAGTTGATTTTACGACGGCGAATACGTATTGGATTGACTCTATAAAGACCGCGCGCGCGCGCGATTCAACAGTAAGAATTCGGTTGCCTGAAATAAGGGTTTTGTGCTACAAGGCAAGGTCTCGCTCGACTTGAAAAGCAAGATCCAACCACTCACCCGAAGTGGCTCGTATATTTTATTTACACTCGTCACACCACACCGCCGCATGACTTGCACTGTCGCGCGGCCTGAATCACAGAGGCTTTTCATGTTCTCCCATCAGACGAAGTTCAGCAGGCTCGCACTCGTCGTCAGTTGTTTCTTCGCGCTCCTCGCCGCTTCAGCGCCCTTCGCCGCGGCCGAGGCCAAAGACAGCGCCCGGCTGTCTGGCGTCGTCCGCAACTCGGCCAAAACGCCGATCGCCGGGGTGACGGTGACGGCCGTCAATCAAGTCACCACCGAGCGCGAGCGCACCAAGACGGACAGTAGCGGCCGTTATTCCTTCAAACTCGACGCCGGTGCCTACCGCGTCATGGTGGAAGCGGCCGACGCCCTGCCCTTCGATCAGGAGAATGTGATCGTCGAAGGTGGAGCCGATAAAACCTTTGACATCGAGTTGAAGCCGATGACGCCCGAGGCGGCGAAGGGCAACGGTAACGGCGCGGTCGCGGCGATCGATCCGACGGCCGGCGAAGCGCCGCTCGTTTATGAAGGCCCTGAAAGCGTCGAGTCGCGGCCGCCGACTAATTCGCGCATCCGCGAAGTGCGCGACCGCTGGCGCATCAACTTCCCCGAGTACGATCGTTACGGCGACGGCAGCGCGAGCGGGCGCGACATCCCCTTCCGCCGGGGCCACTGGTATAACCCCTACGACGCGAGCGTGCTCAAAGGCGACCTTCCCATCTTCGGCAACAAGGTCTTCATGGTTCTCTCGGCGTTCAGCAAGACGCTCGTGCAGCAGCAACGGACGCCGATTCCCTCGAACGTCGCCAGCGCGCGACCCGGCAGCGCCGAGTTCTTCGGCGAGCCGGAAGTCTTCGCCACCGCGAACGTCCTGCAAGTTACCTTCGAGATGTTCCACGGCGATACGACCTTCCGCCCGCGCAACTGGGCGATCAAAATCTCGCCGACTTTCAGCCTGCCGAACTACGTGGACGCCCGCGAAACCGGCATCATCAACGTCGATCCCCGACGGGGAACCAACCGCGCCGACACGCACTTCTCACTCGAAGATGCGTTCGCCGAAGTGAAGTTCGAGGACACCAACGCCAACTTCGACTTCATCTCGGCGCGCGTCGGCATTCAGCCGTTCGTCTCTGACTTTCGCGGGTTCCTCTACACCGACAGCAACCTCGGCGCGCGGCTCTTCGGCGCCATCGACAACAACCGCTACCAGTTTAACGCCGCCTTCTTTTCGCAACTCGAAAAGGACACCAACAGCGGCCTCAACCGCTTCGATACGCGCCGGCAGGAAGTTTACATCGCCAACATTTTCCGGCAGGACTTTATCGAAAAGGGCTTCACGGGTCAGTTGCTGTTCGCCTTCAACCACGACCGCGACACCATTGAATTCGATCGCAACGGCTTTCAGGTCCGGCCCGCCTTGATCGGCGACAACCGGCCCCACTCGATCAAGGTCGGCTACGTCGGCTTCAGCACCGACGGCCACATCAAGCGCATCAACCTGACCTCTTCCTACTTCCTCGCGCTCGGGCGCGACACGCTCAACCCGATCGCCGGCAAGCCTACGAACGTCCGCGCGCAGATGGCCGCCGCCGAGGCGTCAATCGATTTCGACTACGTGCGCTACAAGACTTCGTTCTTCTTCGCCTCGGGCGACAAAGATCCGACCGACAGCCAAGCCACCGGCTTTGACGGTATCATCGACGATCCGAATTTCGCCGGCGGCCAGTTCTCTTACTGGAACCGCACCGGCATTCCGCTGACGCAAACCGCGGTCGGGCTCACGCAACCGCTCAGCCTGCTGCCCAACCTCCGCAGCAGCAAGACGCAGGGGCAGGCCAACTTCGTCAACCCCGGCATCTTCATCTACAACATCGGCGCTGATGTCGAGGTGACGCAGAAGATTAAGACTATCTTCAACGTCAACTACCTGCGCTTCCACCGCACCGAGTCGCTCGAATACCTGTTGTTCCAGAACGCCATCCGCAAAGAGATTGGCTACGATTTGAGCGTCGGCGTCGTGTACCGCCCGCTGCTGATCAACAACATCCAGTTCACTTTCGGCGCTTCGACGATGTTCACGGGCCGTGGCTTCCGCGACATCTTCACCAACCGGGCGCGCAACTGCCCGCCCGAAGTG
>JBOGOY010000869.1:0-2381 GCA_050748185.1 Pyrinomonadaceae bacterium | reverse complement strand
CCTTTCCGCACAGCGAGACGGCACAGCCGCGAAAGCAGAAAGCCACATGGATGCTCGCCTCCTCATGTTGACACCTATGGGGCGAGCCTCGTCCCCTACGGTACCCCGCGCGTTCACTTCTTCATCGCCGGCTCGCACTCGTGGATCGCGCCCAACTCGCCGGCTTCGCGGCGCGCGCGCAGCACCTTCTTGTCGAGCTTGCCGACGCTCGTCTTTGGAATCTCGCCGACGAACGCCCAGCGCTCCGGCACCCACCAGCGCGCGACGCGCTCGCCGAGGTGCCGGCGCAACTCGTCGGGCGTGACGTTGGTCCCTTCGCGCAGTACGACGCAGGCGAGCGGGCGCTCGTCCCAGCGCTCGTCGGGCACGCCGATGACCGCCGCCTCCTGCACCGACTCGTGAGCCATCAGCGCGTTCTCCAACTCGACCGAAGAGATCCACTCACCGCCCGACTTGATCACGTCCTTCGAGCGATCCGTCAACTGAATGAAACCGCGCGCGTCAATGGTCCCGATGTCGCCGGTACGGAGCCACCCGTCGTGAAACTTGTCGGCGGCTGCCTCGCCGTAATAGCTGCCGGTGATCCACGGCCCGCGTACCTCGATCTCGCCGACCGCCTCGCCATCCCACGCGAGTTCGCGCTCGCCGTCCATGATGCGCGCCTCGACGCCCGACGCGATGCGGCCCGACTTCGCGCGATAGTGCATCTCGTCTTCCCGAGTCGCCCCGCTGGGCGGGCGGGCGATAGCCCCGAGCGGGCTCGTCTCAGTCATGCCCCACGCTTGCAAGAGCGTGACTCCGTGCCGCTCTTCAAAGCGCCGCATCAGCGCCGGCGGGACGGCCGCGCCGCCGCAAACGACCGTCTTCAGCGATGAGAAATCGACTTCGTTGGTTTCGGCATAGCGCAGCAGTTCGTTCCAGACGGTCGGGACCGCGCCGGAGAAGGTCGGGCGCTCGGCTTCGATGAAGCGCGCCAGCGGCTCAGCCTGCAAGTGGCGGCCGGGCAACAGCAGCGACGCGCCCGACAGCCACGCGGCGTAAGGCATCCCCCATGCGTTGGCGTGGAACATCGGAACGATCGTCAGCAGCCGCTCCGGTTCGGCGAGCCCGAAACTGTTCGACATGCAGAGCGCCATCGCGTGCAGATAAGTCGAGCGATGGCTATAGACGACGCCTTTCGGGTGGCCGGTGGTGCCGGACGTATAGCACATCGCGGCGGCCGCGCGCTCGTCCAACACGGGCCACGCGAGGCCCGAAGATTCGGCCGCAAGCAACTCTTCGTAGCGCAGCACGCTCGGCCCCAGCGCGGCACTATCGCCCGCCGCGTCGTCGCCGACGATGACGTAGTGCTCGACGGTCTTCAACTCGGGCGCGAGGCGCAACAACAACGGCAGGAGCGTCGCGTCGGCGATGACGACGCGGTCGGCGGCGTGGTTGGCGACGTAGGCGAGTTGTTCGGGGAAGAGGCGGATGTTGAGCGTGTGCAGCACCGCGCCCATCGCGGGCACGGCGAAGTAGGCTTCGAGGTGCTCCTGCGTGTTCCACGCGAATGTGCCGACGCGATCGCCCTCTTTGACGCCGAGCCGCCGGAGCGCGGCGGCCAGACGCCCGGCGCGCTCCGTCACTTCCGCAAACGTCGCGCGACGCGACTGCGCGCCGGTCCACGTCAACACCTCGCTGTCGGCATAGACGCGCCCGCCGTGGCGCAGGATGGTGTCAATCGTCAGTGGCCGGTCCTGCATCGTGCTCTGCATAACATCGTCCTCTGGGGTGGTGGTGGTCGCCTCTTCCGGCGAGTCGAATTTGGTTTGATTACGGCTTCGTCGTGGCGGCCGGAGACGGACACCGCCTTGTCGCGCCAACAAGTGCGGCCGCTATTTGTAGCCGTTCTGCCCGCCGATGACAAGGATAAAAAACGGTGACGCATAACGGGTAACAGAAGAGAGAGTAAGCAGTGACTGGTGACGGATGACAAGAGTGAAAAATTCTTTCATGTTACCTGCCACCCGCCTTCTTCCTGTCACCCATCACTGTTCACCTGTCACCCTCTTGGGTTATGCTCGTCGCCATCAGCTCATGTGCATCATCCTCTTCGCGCAGCAGGCGCATCCGCAATACAAACTCGTCCTCGCGGCGAACCGCGACGAGTTTTACGCGCGCCCGACCGCGCTCGCCGCGTGGTGGCCGGACGCGCCACACGTGCTGGCCGGGCGCGACCTCTTGCGCGGTGGCACGTGGCTCGGCCTCACGCGCGCGGGACGTTTCGCCGCCGTGACCAACTACCGCGATCCGCGCGCACAGCGCGTTGACGCGCTCTCGCGCGGCGCGCTCGTCGGCGATGTCCTGCGCGGCGCTGAAGGGGCGGACCCTTACCTGCGCCG
>JBOGOY010000868.1:0-2387 GCA_050748185.1 Pyrinomonadaceae bacterium | reverse complement strand
CTCTGTGACGGTTTGTGGTCAACCACGGACACATCGGACTGTCGCCCTGCACGGGCTCGAAACATGATATTTCAAGCCACATTGAAAACATACAAGGTCACAGAGAATCAATATCAGCAACCGCATTCGTTTGACCGCCTCTGTGTCCTCCGTGGTGAAAAATCTCATATTCCAACCTTCTGTGCTTCGATTTAACTTATCACTCGTCGCTGTTTTCAAATGCTCTCCGACAAAGCCATCAATATCGGCCCGCGTGAACGGCGCAAGCGGCGTCTGCTCGGCTTCGTGGCGCTGGCCGTCGGTGTCGGGGTGGCCTTTGTGCTGGTCGTCTTCGGCGCGCCGCGCTGGACGCGGGTCGTCGTCTTCTTCCCCGTCTGGCTGGCGGGCCTCGGGCTGTTGCAGGCGCGCGAGCATACTTGCATCGCGCTGGCCGCGCGTGGCGCGTGCAACCTCGATGCGGGCGAAAAGAGCCTCGACGACGCGGCGCTCATCGCGCAACTGCGCGACAAGGCCCACCGCATTAACCGCCGCGCCCTCGTCACGGCCGTCGGCATCACGTTGGTCGCGCTCGCTTTCCCGGCGAGGTGATACCGAATTACGTTCCAACCTGAGAAAACCTGCCGAGGCGGGGCTCGCGCTTGCGCGAAAGCACGACTACTCTGAGACGGCCCTTCGACACGTTCATCAATACTCCTACGCCGTGTGCTCACACACGACGAGCGGGGACGAGCCCTACCCCTCCAATCTCACTCTGATTCGTAACTTACGCATTAGACGAAGAGGGTGGCCGGCCGGGATGAGTGTTGCTTGAAGGCCCGGCGCGCCGTCCGTGCGCGGTCACGGCCGGGGCGGCGACGGTCGCGCGCGCGGCCATCCTGTCTGTCTGTACGACAGAGTACAGACGGTCTTGGCCGGAAGGAGTAGGTTGCCACCTGACGGACAGCTTTTCAGAGGTGACCGAAGTTTCCCCCGGCAGCGGGCCAGACTTCGACCACGCACCGTATGCCAAATCCTCAAACCGAATGGGCCGCCTTCGCCCAGCCCGAAGAACTCTACCGGCTGATGGTCGAGGAGGCGAAGGACTATGCCATTTTCATGCTCGGCCCAGACCGACGCTTCGCCACTTGGAACGACGGGGCGAAACGAATCTTAGGCTACGAAGCGGCGGAGATTCTCGGACAGCCGAGTGACATCATCTTCACGTCCGAAGACCGCGCGCGCGGCGAGGCCCAGAGAGAATTGCAAACGGCGGAGGACGAGGGCCGGGCGGTCGACGAACGCTGGCACCTGCGCCGCGACGGGACGCGCTTCTGGGGGAGCGGCATTGTCACGGCTCTGCGCGACGACGCCGGGCGGTTGCAGGGCTTCTGCAAGGTGATGCGCGATCAGACCGAGCGCAAGCGCCTCGAAGAAGAGCGGGACCGCCTCTTCAAGCTGTCAATCGACATGTTGTGCGTGGCAGGGGTTGACGGCTTTTTCAAGCGCGTCAACTCGGCTTTCGAGACGACGCTCGGCTTCACCGCGGAGGAATTGACATCGCGGCCGATCGTCGAATTCCAGCACCCGGACGACCGCGCGGCCATGTGGCGGGAGTTAGAAAAACTGTCGCGCGGCGAGCCGACCTACAACTTGGAGAACCGCTTTCTGTGCAAAGACGGCGGCTACAAGTGGACAGCGTGGACCTACGCCCCGTTCACTGAAGAGGGTCTGCTCTACGGCGTCGGGCGCGATTTCACGCGGCGCAAGCAGGCCGAGGAAGAGCGGGCCGAGTTGTTGGACCGCGCCGAGGCAGCCCGCGCCGAGGCCGAGGCCGCCAACCGCACCAAGGATGAATTTCTCGCCACCCTCTCGCACGAGTTGCGAACGCCTTTGACCGCGATCCTCGGCTGGACGCGGATATTAAGCGCCGGCAAGCTATCCGACTCTCCCGGCCAAGCGGCCCGCGCCCTCGAAATCGTCGAGCGGAACGCGCGCGTGCAGGTGCAGATCGTCGATGACATTCTGGACGTCTCGCGGATCGTCGCCGGCAAATTTCGCCTTGAACCGCGGCCCGCTCTGCTCCAGCCGATCGTCGAGGCCGCCGCCGACACCATCCGCCCCGCCGCCGAAGCCAAAGGCATCCAGCTTCAAGCCGTCTTCGCCCCCGATGCAATTTTGATTTCAGGCGATCCGGAGCGCTTGCAACAGGCGGTGTGGAATCTGCTCGCGAACGCGGTCAAGTTCACCCCGCCGGGCGGGAGCGTCGAGATTCGCGTCGAACGGCAGGGCTCGGACGTTGACATCGTCATCAGTGACACGGGCGACGGCCTCAGCCCCGATTTCCTGCCCTACGTCTTCGACCGTTTCCGTCAGGCGGACTCTTCAATCAGTCGCAAACACATGGGGCT
>JBOGOY010000867.1:0-2392 GCA_050748185.1 Pyrinomonadaceae bacterium | reverse complement strand
CGCAGTTTGGGAGAAACATCGGGGCACAGGTCAACGCGGTATCGAAGTCTGGTGGCAGTGAGACGCACGGGACCATCTACGGGTTCCTCAACTCTTCACAACTCAACGCCAGAAACAGTTTCGACACGTCGTTCGGCAACTCCCGCGCACCACTGATGGCCGGCGGGCGGCCGGTTTTATTCAGCGGCGTGACGGGGCCGCAGGCGACGCAAGCTTTCGTTACCAACCAGAGCGGCGACGAAGACTCGTTCACGCTCGGCATGGGCGGCTTCGCCTTCGGCGGCCCGCTGGTCCCCAACGCTACGGGCGGGCGCGGCCGCAGCCTGTTCTATTTCGTCTCTGCCGAGGGGCAAGTGATCAACGCGACGCGGGAATCGAGTTTCGCGGTGCCGACCGTTAGCCAGCGCGGCATCTTCGGCAGCGGCGCGACGGGGCTCAACCGAGACCCTTACGGCGACACCCCCGCTTTTGGTTTCCCCACGACCGTGCCCGGCGACGCTGTCTTCAGTCTCTTCCCGTTCCCCAATAATCCCGCCGGCATCTACGGCGAGAACACTTTCACGCAGAGTCTGCCCGCGGACGCCGAAGGCAAAATTGTCTCGGGCAAACTGGACGCCAACTTCCGTCTGCGCGGCCGGCCGCAAGGGTTTACGGCGCGCTACAACTTCACGCAGGACTTCCGCGACATCGCGGTCGTGGGCGGCGCGCTCTTCTCCTCTTTGCGCCCGCGCGTCCGCACGCAGAACCTTTCGACCTTTCTGAACAGCGAATTGACCGCGCCGGACGCGACCGTTTCCATCTTCAACCAGTTACGCGCCTCTTATGGCCGCACGCGCCTCGTCTTCGAAGAGCGGCGGGACACGCAGTTTCTGCTGCCGAGCCGCCTCGCCAATTCTTTCTCGCCCGAAGAAGGCCGGTACCTGCTAAACGCCCCGCGCCTCAGAAATATTACGGGTCCGAACTCCGTGAACCTCGTCTATTTCCGGGATGCGATTTTCAATACCACCGAAGACATCCTCGGACCCGTGGGCCAAGTCAACATTCTCGGCTTCAGCCCCGTGGGCGTGGACGTGTTCAACTTTCCGCAGCGGCGCGTCAACAACACCTATCAACTCGCCGACAACCTGACCGTGCGTGCGGGCCGCCACAATTACGCTTTCGGCGCGGACCTGCGCCGCACCGAACTTAACAGCGACTTGCCGCGCAACGCGCGTCCGCTGATTGTCTTTGGCGGCGCGCCGCGCGTCGCGCGCACCGCGAGCGGCGGGACGGAACTGCGAGGCTTCGTCGGTCCCATCGATCTCGCCGCCTCCTCCGCGCCGAGCGGGTTTTTCCAAGCCTTGGAGATTCCCGGCGGAGCCTCTGCGATCAACCTGCGCTATTACCAACTCAACTTCTACGCGCAGGACGACTGGCGGGTGCGCCCGAACCTCTCGATCTCTTACGGTCTGCGCTACGAATACAACACGCCGCCCGAAGAATCCGGGCGGCGCATCGAAGACACTTTTGACAGCCCCGCCCTCGATTTCGCGCCGGGCCTCCGCAACTTCATCGACGGCCGCGAGCGCATCTTTGACGCGGATCGAGATAACTTCGCGCCACGCCTCTCGGTGGCCTATTCGCCCCGCCCCTTCGGCGCGGATCGCACGACGGTTGTGCGCGCCGGCATCGGCGTCTTCTATGATCAAGCGCTCGGCGCGGTGGTCAGCCAGTCCAGAAACGTCTTCCCCACGTTCCTGACGCTCAACCTCGCGGGCGGGTCGCCCCGTTCGGGCGGCGCGCCCGGAACCGGCTTTAACATCATCGATCCGAGTTTGGATCGTTTTCGTTGCCGCGACCGCGACGGGCAGATTCGCACGCCCGTGTTGGTCCAGCCCGGCACGCTCAACACGCTGAACCCGCTCGCGCCGCTTTCGTGCCTCCTCGGCGTCAACGAAAACTTCCCCGGCGGCTTCGGCCTGACGTTGCCTGAGCGGGGCCTTGAAATGCCGACCGCTTACCAGTACACCGCCGCGTTCGAGCAGCAACTCTTCGATGGCCTCGTGGTCGCGGCCTCTTACGTCGGCACACAGGGACGCCACCTGCTGCGTCTGACGACGCCGAACCTCGGCCCGAACGCGCTGCTGCTACCAACCGACATCAACATCGTCGGCTCCCAGCCGAACGTCAACGGCTTCGCCGTCGGGCCGGGCCAGCGCCTCGGCCCGAACGGTACTATTACCGGTGGCCGCCCCGTGCGTGATGCCGGGGCCGTCTTCATCTACGAAGCCTCGGCCAACTCGCGTTACGACGCGCTGCAACTACAGGCGCGCGGACGCTTCCGCCGCGGCCTGCAATACCAGTTCGCCTACACGCTCTCGCGCGCCGAAGACGACGTGTCCGACATCTTCGA
>JBOGOY010000866.1:0-2392 GCA_050748185.1 Pyrinomonadaceae bacterium | reverse complement strand
GGCTCACGCGGCGGCCTGATCTGTATGCACGCCGAGAACGGCGTCGTCATTAATGAGATCATCAAGCGGGCGCTCGCCGAGGGGCGCACCGCGCCGAAACATCACGCGCTGACGCGACCCACGCGCGCCGAGGCTGAAGGGGTCCACCGCGCCATCGCCATCGCCGAGTTGGCCGAGTCGCCGGTGTACATCGTTCACCTTTCCTGCGCCGACGCACTCGCACAGGTGCGCGAGGCGCGCGACCGCGGCCTGCCCGCGTTCGCCGAGACCTGCCCGCAGTATCTCTTCCTTTCGCTCGACGACTACGACGAGCCGGACTTCGGCGGCGCGAAGTACGTGATGACGCCCCCTTTGCGTGAAAGGTGGAATCAGGCGGAGTTGTGGAAGGGTCTGAAGACCGACGACCTCCAAGTCATCTCCACGGATCACTGCCCTTTTTGCATGAAGGAGCAGAAGGAATTGGGCCGCGGAGACTTCTCGAAAATCCCGAACGGCGCGCCCGGCGTCGAGCACCGGATGTCGCTCATTTACCACGGCGGCGTGATCGAGCAACGCATCTCGCTGAACCGCTTCGTCGAATTGACCTCGACCGCCGCCGCCAAGATGTTCGGCCTCTTCCCGAAGAAGGGAACGATCGCCGTCGGCTCCGACGCCGACCTTGTCATCTTCGATCCCGCCCGCGAGCAGACGATCAGCGCGCAAACGCACCACATGAACGTGGACTACAGCGCCTACGAGGGCCGCACCGTCCGCGGTGTGGTCGAGACAGTGCTCGCGCGCGGGCGGGTCGTCATCGAGCACGGCGAGCACAAGGGCCGGGCCGGCGACGGGCAGTTTCTGAAGCGCGGGACGTGTGTGACAATGTAACCGTCATGGCGGGTGAGAGGCATCATGCACGAACGGGATTGGCTGGAGGATTTTCGCGAGCAGTGTGAGCGCAATCTGGCGCGCAGCGTCGAAGAGCGAATGCGCTACGGGTTCTGTTACGTCTACAAGCCGGTGCTGGACGATGCCGAGTGGCGCTCTTTTTCCTCGACTGAAGAGTACCGCCAGTGGTGTCGCGACAACCTGCCCCTTTATCTGGGCTACGGCCCGCCCGACGAACGGCAAACGCAAATTCTCGATGAGAAGCTCTAGTTTTCACCCGGCGCAGGCGCAAGAGATTGCCAAAGCCTTTGCCGCCCACCAAGTGGACTATATGTTCATCGGCAAGAGCGGCGCGATCCTGCTCGGTTATCCCAGCACGACCCAGGACGTTGACGTGTACCCGCGGAAAGGGGCGGACAACGGACGCCGCATCGTCGCAGCCCTGAGAGACCTCGGATTCGCCGTCGAGGCGAAGTTGGAGGAAGAGGTCGTCAGGGGTAAAGACTTCGTCCAAATCAAGTCAGGTCCATTCGACGTGGACTTGGTATTTGCGCCCGACGGAATTGAGAGCTACGAGGAGGCGAAGAGCAGGATGGACATTTCGACGGGTTTCCCCGTGCTCAACCTGCGCGACATCATCGCCAGCAAGCGCGCGGCACGCCGGGCCAAAGATGCGGTCGAACTACCTTTGCTTGAAGCTTTCCTTGAAGTTTATGAGCAGCGCCGATGGTAGCAAGGGAGGTGAGGGAGAGTGTGTATCCCCCGAACGTAGCGTACAAAAGGGAAGGCCGGCGACGGGCAGTTGCTGAAGCGCGGGACGTGCGTTGCGATTTAAGGTTTTATGAGTAGCTGGAAATGCGAGCAGTGCGGGCTGACCAATTTTGCCAGTGCCGAGCAATGCAAACGCTGTGGGGAGGTCCCCTTCGGGCGGCGGGCAGCGGGCGATCTAGGGGACGCCGAGTCAGGGGGGCGGCGGACTTTCGGGCGGCGGGTCTTGTGGATCGGCGGGATGGTCGGCGTTATTTTAGCCATCTGTTACGCTTCGTTGCTGATGACTTCCGAGCCGGTCACGTGGGAGCAGCAGGAGAAAGTCAACCGCGCGATCACGCACCTCGAAAGCAAAGGGTTCAGCCGCGAGGTCTTTGTGCTGCGCCGCCTCGCCAACTATCGCACGACGGACAACTGGTGGAACGTGCAGGTGGGACACGAAAACGCCTACGCCGCGACCAACTTCCCTTTCGAGGTGGTAACGCTCTACCCCGAGTTTTTTCAAGAGGCGCAGGACGACATCGAGCGGGCCGTGATCCTGCTGCACGAGTCCTATCACCTGCGCTGGGCGGACGAACCCGCCGCCCTCGAAAGCACTTGGCGCAATAAGGCGAGAGTTGGGTGGGCCGAAGATCAGTACGGCGGGACCAAGCTCTGGCGTAATACGAAAGAGCTAACGATGCGCCGCGTGCCCGAGTTGTTCCGCTGCGGCTTGGAACAGAACGAAGACTGCGCCGCACAGCAGTGAGCCTACGAC
>JBOGOY010000865.1:0-2408 GCA_050748185.1 Pyrinomonadaceae bacterium | reverse complement strand
GGTCCAACTGCACGAGGCTTACGTGGAGAAGTGAAGCGCACAGCCGCCGCTCACCCGCGCGGTCCACGGCCGGCGAGATGGCTACGCCTTCCGCCGGCCTTATTTCCCCCTCGCGTCGCCTCCGCGGCGGGCGCTCAATTCCCCACAGGATTGACTGAACATGCAACACGCTAACGTACTCGACTTGCAGCACACCGCGCTCGTCATCATCGACATGCAGGAGTCGTTCCGCTCAGTCATCACGGACTTCCCCGAGATGGCGGCGCACATCGCGCTCGTGGCCCACGCGGCGCACCTACTGAAGCTGCCGGTGCTCATCACCGAACAGTACCCTAAGGGACTCGGACCGACGGCGAGCGAGATCCGCGCGGTGCTGCCGCCGGGACAAGAACCGATCGAGAAGACCGCCTTCAGTTCGTGCGGCGCGCAGTCGTTCGTCTCGCTCCTGCAACAGACCGGCGCGCAGCAGATCCTCGTCTGCGGCATCGAGGCGCACATCTGCGTCAACCAGACGACGCACGACCTGCTCGCACGAGGCTATCAGGTCCACCTGCTGACCGACTGCATCACCGCCCGCTCCGCGCAGAACCGCGACGTCGCCCTCGCCAAAATGCGACAGAGCGGCGCGCTTCCTTCCTCAACCGAAATGGCCCTCTTCGAACTCGTCCGCGACTCACAGCACAAGCAATTCAAGGCCGTGCAGAAGCTGATCAGATGACAGGTCAAAATAGTGACGAGTGCCGGGTGACAAGTGACAAGTGACAAGCAAGAACTGTCTGGCTCCTGTCACTTGTCAACTATCACTGTTCACTCTGCGGCTCCTGTCACTTATCACTGTTCACCTGTCGCTGTTCACTCTCTGCCCCTGTCACTTCTGAGAATTTAGAGATGGCGATTCAATGAGTCCGCGAGAGCGGACGGCCAGATTAAAGCCCCGTGTGGAGCGAAGCGGAACGCGGGGTATGCAGGCCCTCAAAGCAAGAGCCTGCGGAGCAGGCGACAGAGACTCGGCGGGGCGAGCGTCTGCCGCCCGTTTCACGGGCTTGGAATATATTTTCAACGCCGTCCCCCGGACTCCGCCATCGGCTTCGTCCGGGGCTTTAATCAGGCCCTCCGCTCACGCGGACTCGGCGAGTCGCCGCCGGCAACTTACTGCCGCAAAGCGTCGGTTATTAAGTTAACCGTCGGATGATGGCTCAGAACACGAACCGGGCGGGCGCACCATACTTGCCAACAGGCGTTCGAGCGCCTCTTCGGGGTCATCGCAGAAGCCGGTGTGAACGGGTGAAGTCTGGATGATCGTGCTGCGCGGCGCGACGAGCCAGTGAAAGCGCGCCCGCTGCGGCAGGCGGCCGATTGGTCCCGCCTCCGCCCCGCCCGCACAGATCAGAGGGATGGTATCCAGATAACCCCGCACTGTGGCGGCGTCGAGCGCGGGGTCGAGTGCCGCCAGACGTCGCTCGTCTAATTCGACGCGAGCTTGGAGAAATCGCCGGTCGGGACAGGAGAGGATTACCCCGGCGTTAATAAACTCCTCACGCTCGACGCGCGGCACGACCCGGATGACGGCGTAATCAAACGTGCAGAGTCCGGGCATTCTCCGCCTCCTCCATAAATAGACGCGGCGCTTCCAAACGCCTCAACAGATATTTGGCGTAAGCGGCCCGGTGTTCTTCCGGGCCGGCGAACAGAGGCTCGCGGCCGAGCCAGTCGCCGGGGATGAGGCGCACGATACTCTCGATCAACTCAGGCGTGAGACGCGCGCTCAATGCGGCGTCCGATTCTCGGAGCGCGCCGGCCAACGGGAGCAGGACGTGATCTTTGATTTGCGCGAACGGCCGGCGGCTGCGCTCCAGATAATCCGCGCCCCAGTTGTGTTGAAAGTAGAGCGCGGCCCCGTGATCGATCAACCAGAGGCGTCGGTGCCAGAGCAGCATGTTCGTGTTGCGCGGCGTGCGATCCACGTTCGTCATGTAGGCGTCGAACCAGACGACGGCTGAGGCCAACTCAGGCGCGGGCCGGTGCAGCAGCGGATCGAAAGTGATCGAGCCCGGGAGATAATCGAGGGCGAGGTTGAGCCCGGCGCTGGCCTTGATCAAGTCCTGAATCTCCGGGTCCGGCTCGGTCCTCGCCATCAAGGGGTCCAATCGGACGAACACCAACTCCGGCACGGGCAGCCCCAGCGCGCGGCCGATCTCGCCCGCGACCAACTCCGCGACGAGCGCCTTTGGTCCCTGCCCCGCCCCACGGAATTTCAACACGTAGAGTCCGTCGTCGTCCGCCTCGACGATCGCCGGCAGCGATCCGCCTTCGCGCAAAGGTGTGACGTAGCGAGTGGCGTTGACGGTCCTCAGATTCATGCGATTGGTGTCTTCCGCAGCGGTCTGGGGCTCAGCAGAGCGTATTAC
>JBOGOY010000864.1:0-2408 GCA_050748185.1 Pyrinomonadaceae bacterium | reverse complement strand
CCTCGGGTCTGGTTTTGCTTCGTGCCCTTCTTGGTCCTTTGCGGTTATAATTTCTCTCGACGCCACTCTCCTTAATTTCAGAGACAAACAAGGATGATGATGAGAAGAAAATTATTCATAACTGCCCTTCTGTTCGCTCTCGCCGCCGCGGCGCTTGCTCCGTTCAACCGCTCGAAGGCCGCCGCGCAGGGCGCGAACATCCCGGCCAATGGGTTCTTCGCCGCCGACAAGGCGCAGCAGGGCCGCACCGTGCAGGCGGCCGTCGTGCTCGACATCCCCAAAGGTTTCCACGTCAACGCCAACAAGCCGCTCGGCAAGTTCGCCATCCCGACCAGCGTTAAGATCGAAGCGCCCAAAGGGATCAGCGTCGGCCCCGTCAGCTATCCGCGCGCGGTCGTGCGCCGCCTCGGCTTCTCCGAAGAGTCGCTCGCGCTCTACGAGGGTCGCGCCGTGATGCGCTTCAACGTCACCGTGCCCGCCAACTTTCAGACCGGCGTCACCGAGATCAAGGCCCGCGTCAGGTTCCAGAGCTGCAACGACGAAGTCTGCTTCCCGCCCGTCACGCGCGAAGTCAAAATGCCCATCGCCGTCGTCGGCGCAAACCAGTCGGTCAAGCGGATTAACGGCGAGTATTTCAGCAGGAGGCGTTAAGAGGGTAGAGGATAGAGGATAGAGGATAGAAAAGACCTGATTTCCCCTTCTATCCTCTACCATCTACCATCTATCCTCTTCTCCCGATCACGCCAAACAGCCGGCCCGTCTTCCCGTACAACGATTTCTCGCGGCGATAAGAGAAGAAGAGGTCTGTGCGGCACATGGTACAGAGCGGCGCGGCGTGAATGCGTTCGGGGCTGAGGCCGGCGTCCGTTAGTTGCCGGCGGTTGGCGCGGTGCAGGTCGATGCGTGCATGGCCGGGGCGCGGGGCGGTGGGGACCAACAACTCTTCGGCGTAAGCGAATCGCGACTCAAACGCTTCGACGACTTCCGCGCCGACTTCATAACAGCAGGCGAGCGCGGCGGGACCAATCGCGGCGCGCACGTCCGCGGGATCAGCACCGTAATCTTCGCGCATCCGTGCGAGCGCGCGGACGACGATTCCCGAGAGCGTGCCGCGCCAGCCGGCGTGAACCGCGGCGCACGCGCCGGTGCGCGCGTCACCCAAGACGATCGGCACGCAGTCGGCGGTCTTGACGCCGAGCAGCACGCCCGGCCGGTTCGTCGTCAGGGCGTCGCAGCGCTCTTCTTCGCCGATTGAGCCGTCGCGCTGCCGCCCCGGCCTTTCGCGCACCGCCAGCACGTCCGCGCCGTGGACCTGCCAGCAGGCGGCGAGAGTCCAGTCGCCTGCGAGGAGAGAGAGGAAGCGGCGGCGGTTCTCGTAGATGTTCACGGCCTCGTCTTCGGCAAAGCCCGCGAGGTTGAGCGCGGCATCAGGCATCGGACTACAGCCGCCGAGCCGCGTCGAGAAAGCGTTCGTGAACCCATCCGTTTCTAATTCTGTGCAGGCGAGTGCGCGCACGCCGTCGCCGTTCACGAGCCAGCGAAAACTGGCACTCGCCAGTCCTACTCCTACGTCGTTCGAGGTCTGTTCCATGATCGTCTCAATCGGCATCGACATCATCGAGGTCCGGCGCGTGCGCCAAGTTCTGAAGCGCACGCCGCGTTTCGCCGAGCGCGTCTTCACAGAGGCCGAGCGCGCCTACTGCGATCGGCGGGGCGTTGCGGCCCCGCAGCATTATGCCGCGCGCTTCGCCGCAAAAGAAGCGGCGCTCAAGGCTCTCGGCACCGGCTGGTCCGGCGGCATGACGTGGCATGACGTGGAAGTGGTCCCCCAACCGTCCGGCGCGCCCCGCCTCGCCTTTCGCGGCCTCGCCCTCGAGATGCTCCGCCGTTCGGGCGCCAACGCCGCGCACGTCTCCATCTCTCACACCGCGGAGCACGCCGTCGCCCAAGTCATCCTCGAACGGACGAATGATACCTAACGAGACGGGCGTGGGCTGATCTACAAAGGCACATTGAAAAGACGGGCAGCAGTTTTTATCTACTCCCCGTCTTTAATGCGCGTTGCGCTGCGGACCATCTTGCGTTCGTCCGCATCCCTGCGCTTAATGCCGGAATTGAGCCGCCGCGCGCACAACCTCCAAACCACGCAAGTTCTCAATGAGAGGTCGCTCGCTCGCAGTCGGCTTAAATGTTTGTTGGATGGCGTGCTCCACTGAAAGACGCTGCTTGCGAATATGTGCAGTTTCTAGCTGAGGATTACTGTGGTGTGGTTTCGGCAATTACGGAAGCAACAAGTTGCCGTGCCATCTCATTATTGCCAAGAGACATTGGCAACGAGGGCAACTCTCGATCCTCTCTGAAATCCTTTATTTCATCAGAAAGCCCTAAGTACAAGACAAAAGTTCACA
>JBOGOY010000863.1:0-2409 GCA_050748185.1 Pyrinomonadaceae bacterium | reverse complement strand
GTGCAGGAATGGGTGCGCGTCTGTCAGGGCCAGTTCGGGCAGATCGACGCATTGATTAACAACGCGGGCATGATCCAAGTCGGCCCCGTCGAAGTGATGACGCTCGCGGACTACGAGCAGGCGATGAAGACACACTTCTGGGGACCGCTCTACGCGATCCTCGCGGTGCTGCCGGAGATGCGTCGGCGCGGCGCGGGCCGCATCGTCAACATCTCTTCGATCGGCGGCAAGATCGGCGTCCCGCATCTGGTCCCCTACAGCGCGAGCAAGTTCGCGCTCGTCGGGTTGTCCGAAGGGTTGCGCTCGGAGTTGATGAAAGACGGCGTGGTGGTGACGAGCGTGTGCCCCGGCCTGATGCGGACAGGCAGCCCGCGCAACGCCGACTTCAAGGGGCGGCACCGCGAAGAGTATGCGTGGTTCAGCATCAGCGACTCTTTGCCAGTCTCCGCCATGCAGGCCGAGCGGGCCGCACGACAGATCGTCGCCGCCTGCGAGCGCGGCGACGCTGAAGTAATCGTCTCGCTGCAAGCCGTTCTCGCCGTTAAGTTCCACGCGCTCTTCCCCGAGTTGACCGCCGACCTGCTCGGCCTGATCAACAACTTCCTGCCATCGGCGGGCGGCATCGGCCGGCGCAGCGCCAAGGGCAAAGACAGTGCATCGGCCCTCTCGCCTTCTTGGCTCACCTCTCTGAGTGATGCGGCGGCGCGGCGCAATAACGAGATGGTGAACTGAGGTGGCGGCGATAAAAGCGAAACTGATCGGCCCCGCGTTGCTGCGCCGCTGGCCTTTGCCTTGGCCCGACGCGGGCGGGACCAAAGAGGGGCGCGGCCGCGTCCTCGTCGTCGGCGGTTCAGCCGAGATGCCGGGCGCACTTATTCTCGCCGCCGAGGCGGCCTTTCGCGCGGGCGCTGGTAAGGTGCAACTGGCGACGTGTCGCGGCGTCGCTTTGCACATCGCGACGGCCGTCCCTGCGTCTCGCGTCTTTGCCCTCGCCGAGACGAAGCGCGGCGGGCTCGTCCCGACCGCGCTCGCGGAAATTGAAGAGTACGTCGCAGAGGCTGAGGCGTTGCTTGTCGGTCCCGGCATGACGGGCGAGCCGCGCCCCCTGAACCAACTCCTAAAAAAACTCTGCGCGCAGGCGCGGCATCACCAAACTGTCGTCTTTGACGCGACCGCGCTTTACCGTCTGTGTGAGTTGAAGAGGGAAGTGAAGAGTCTCGGCGGGCGGGCCATCCTGACGCCGCACGCGGAAGAGATGTCGAAGCTCATGGGACTAAGTGAAGAGGAAATTGCGCGCTCTCCGCAACAGCACGCCCGCGAGTCGGCCGCGGAGTTCGGCGCGGTGGTCGCTCTCAAAGGGCGGGAGACTTACGTCGCCTCGCCGGACGGCGAATTGTATGTCAACCGCGCGGGAAACGTCGGGCTGGCGACTTCGGGCTCGGGCGACGTGCTGGCCGGCCTTGTCGCCGGCCTCGCCGCGCGTGGAGCCACCGCCTTGCAAGCCGCCGTGTGGGGCGTCCACCTGCACGCGCTGGCCGGCGACCGGCTGGCACAAACCGTCGGCAGCCTCGGCTACTTTGCGCGCGAACTGCCGCCGCTGGTCCCCGGCCTGTTGGACGAGTTGACGAAAGGCAGGAGACGAAGATGAGCCGCATCCCCGAACTCCCACAACCTGAGTTCATCCCGCTCGACTTCTCGCGCCCTGCGCCGGAAGAGCAGGCGCGGCGCAGTTCTGAGTTTTACGAATTGATGCGCCGCCGCCGGACGGTGCGCGACTTCTCCGCCGAAGACGTGCCGTTCGAGTTGATCGAGCGCGCGATCCGAACGGCGGGCACGGCCCCTTCGGGCGCGAACCTTCAGCCGTGGCGCTTCGTGGTGGTGCGCGATTCGGACGTGAAGCGGCGCATCCGCGGGGCCGCCGAGGCCGAGGAGCGCGCCAGCTACGGCGGCCGGATGCCCGAACGCTGGCTGCGGCGTCTGGCCCCGCTCGGCACCGATTGGCGCAAAGCCTTTCTCGAGATCGCACCCTACCTCATCGTCGTCTTTCGCCTCGATTATTTGTTAGACGAAACAACCGGTCAGACCGAGCCGACCTACTACGCGCAGGAGTCGGTCGGCATCGCCACGGGACTGCTACTCGCCTCGCTCCACCTCGCGGGCCTCGCGACGCTGACGCACACGCCGAGCCCGATGCGTTTCCTCAGTGAAATCTTAGGCCGGCCCAAAAACGAAAAGCCCTACGTCCTGATCCCCGTCGGCTATCCCGCGAAGGGCGCGCGCGTGCCGGACATCGCTCGCAAGCCGCTCGGAGAGATTATGCAAGTAGTGTGAATCAACGCGGCACGTCGGCGAAGCTATCAAAGGGCGGCTGGCCCCGGCGTTTGGTTCACGGGCCGTTTTGGGTGGTGG
>JBOGOY010000862.1:0-2412 GCA_050748185.1 Pyrinomonadaceae bacterium | reverse complement strand
CGCGGCCGAAGTCGAGTCGTAGGGCGGGGCGTCGTGCCGCGTCCCGCCAAAGAGATAGCGGTCGCCGAAGTTCTGGTTGGCGAGGCCGAGAACTTGCGCGCGCAAGCCATCGAGTTCAGTGGCGACGGCCTGTTTAATGGCGGGGTCGGCGGTGCCGGTGGCGGCCTGCGTCAGCAGCCCGCGGACGCGATCCAGTGCGCGTTCGTAAACGTCGAGCGTTTCATCGGCGGCGAGGAGTTGGTCCTGTGCCACCCCGGCGCTGCGGCGAAACTGTTCGAGCCCCACTTGCGTCGAGCGCAGGCGCAACACCGACCCCGCTCCGCGCGGATCGTCCGAAGGGCGGTTGATGCGCTTGCCGCTCGCTACCTGTTCATGCGCCACTTGCAGGCGCTGCTGCGAGGCCGCGATCTGCGCCGCGAGGCGTTGGCTGTTGGCTGTATCCGTCACTCTGAAAGGCATAGTAGAAAGTGATGAGTGATGAGTGATGAATGATGAGTGACAGGTGAAATTGTATTTAATTCATCACTCATCATTCATCACTCATCACTCGTTGCTTACCCTCCCAATGAAAGGATCGTCTGGGTCAGTTCGTCGGCGATCTTGAGAAACCGGGCAGCGGCCTCGTAAGCCTTCTGATACTGGAGGAGGTTGATGGCTTCTTCGTCGAGCGAGACGCCGGAGATCGATTCGCGCTGGGCCGTGGTCTGCGCGAGGATCGACTGTTGCACACCGAGGGCGTCTTCGGCCGTGCGGACGCCCGCGCCCGCGTCGGCCACGATCGAGGCGTAGATCGCGCTGAACGAGCCGGTGCGCCCGCCCGCCTGCGAAGTGGTTTCGTTCAACAGGCTGGCGATCTGGCCCGCGACCGTGGCTCCCTGTGGCGAACTGGCCGCAAGTGGTGAGGCGACGACGAGGCGCGGGTTAGCGCGCAGCGCCGGGTTCACCGAAAGCGTGGCGGCCGTCACCGGCGAGCCGTCGGCGGGGATCGTGAAAAAGTTCGTGCCGGTATTTCCGTCAAGGTCAGTGCCGCCCGCGTGCAAGGTGTTGACTCGATCGGCGATCGTGACGGCGAGCGCGTCGAGCGAGGCGAGGTGAGAGTTGATCTCGTCGATCGCTTCAAACAGACCTTTGAGTTGCCCGTCGCCGAGGGCGGCCGGCTGGCCGTCGATCTGGACGGTAGCGAGCCCATCGGGGGGGGCGCTAAACACTTCGAGCGGCGTGGCCTGATTGCCGACGACGAGCGGCTTGCCGTCGGCGAGCGTGAGCGTCACCGCTCCGCTGCGATCCTCGACGGCCCGCGCGCCCGAAAGCTCGGTCAGACGCTTGACCGTCTCGGCGCGCACGTCACGCAATTCCGAGGCATTGGCCCCCGAATGCTCTGCGACCTGAACTTGGGCGTTCAGTTCCGCCACCTTCCGCGACAGAGAGTTGATTTCATCCACCGTCGCGCGCACCTGCCCGTCGGTTTCGCGGCGGATGTCCACGAGGCGCGCGCGCGTCGCGGCGAAGGCCGAACCGAGTTCCGCGCCTTTGGCGACGACCGCGCCCCGCGCCTGCAAAGACTCTGGGTGCGCCTCTAATTCACGGAACGAGTTGAAGAATCCGTTGAGAGCGGACTGGACCCCGCCGGCCGAGTTGGAATCGTTGAAGACCGCATCGACCGACGCGAGCGCATCACGGCGGGCGGTCAGGCGACCCGAAATGGCCGTCTCGGAAAGTACGCGCGATTCGATGAAGCGATCACGGAAAGCCTGCACGCCGTCGATCGAGACGCCGTTACCGGTGAGGTTAAGGTTCGCGCCGTCGGCCGGCGTCGGCGAGAGCTGGACGCGCTGGCGCGTATAGCCGGGCGTGTTGACGTTGGCGATGTTCTGCCCGGTGACGGCGAGGCCGAGTTGGCCGGCGCGCAGCGCGCGGCGGCCGATTTCAAATGACGAGAAATTTACGCCCAACGCGCGTGGCCCTCCCCTCTGCCGGTGTAGGGTGCGCGATAGGTCGTCGGCGGGACGCCGCACATCTCGATGCACGCGGCCGCGAATGACGAGCCGTTGTGCGCGAGCGCGCGGGCGCGTTGCTGCTGGCGTTGAAAATCGCGCGCGGCCTGCATCAACTCGCGCGAGGCGGATTCAAAGAGGGTGCGGGATTCGTGGGTGATCGGATCGGAAGGGTTGGCTTCGCCGCCGGCGGGGCGAGCGTCGGCGAAAGAGGCGAGGGCGGACATGATTTGCACGAGGCGCGAGCGCATCCGCAGCAGTTCCGACTCTCCGGCGCGCGTCACAGACTCGATCGTTTCCGGCCGGCCGTTGACGAGAGAGGTCGCGAGTTGCTGCACCGCCCCATCGAGGCGGCGAAAGCCGGCGGCCTGCTCGCGCATCAGTTCGGCAATTCGCTGGACCAGACTCTCTCTCATCC
>JBOGOY010000861.1:0-2416 GCA_050748185.1 Pyrinomonadaceae bacterium | reverse complement strand
CCGTACCTCGACGCGCAGTTGAACCTCTCGCGGATCAGCTATCCGCCGACGATCGTCAAGCCGCACTACTACTTCGTGATGGGCGACAACCGGGATCATTCTTACGACTCGCGCTCGTGGGGCCTTGTGCCCGAAAAGTACATTTACGGCAAGGCGCTTTTGCGTTACTGGCCGCTCTCGGAGGCGAGCGTCATCTCGCACGAATCGGACTACGCGCTGACTGCCGCGCCGCCCGCGCCGGCCCCTGTGGAGGAGCCGGAGGAAGAACCGTGAATGAGAGGTGAGAGGTCAGAGATCAGTGGAAAGAACTGACTCTAAACTGACCTCTGACCTCCGACCTCTGTCCTCTGACCTCTTATGCTTATCTGGCTGAAGCCACTGCTCCTGATGTTCTACGCGCCGGCACGCGGGATGGGAGAGGCGCGCGAGCGCGTGTCGCTCGGCGCGGCGTCGCTCGTGGCGCTCTTCGCGCTGGCCGGGCTGTTCTACTACGTGCAGCGGCCTTACTTCGGGGGCGCGCTTCCACTGCTAGGCGCTTTCGCCTTCGTCAACCTGTTAATCAACTCGGCGGGAATCTTATTGTTCCTCGCGTTGGTCTTCGTCCCGCTGGCGGTCTGGCTGGGCAACTTATTCGAGCGGCGCGCCAGCTTCGGGTTGGCAATGCGGCAGGACTATCCGGCGACCGCCGCGGCGGTTAGTTACGCGCTCGCGGCGGCCAGCCTCGTCTCGTTCGTGTTGCTGTGGCTCGCGCGCCACGGCGGATTAGAGATGGCGGCGCAAGATTTTTCCCGGCAGATGATTGCCTTCTGGATTGAACAGGGACAGCCCTCGCCGGAGGTGTTGGCGGCAATGGCCGGCCGCGAGACATTGTTCGGCAGCCTGATGTTGATGCTCTTCGTGCTGCCGTGGCCGTTCGCATTGTGGGCGGTAGTGGCCGTGCGCGAGGCACTGCGACTGTCTTGGCCGCGCGCGGCGCTGGTGGTGCTGGTGAGCGGCGCGCTGACAGTGGTGGTTTCGCCGCTCGTCTCGATCCTGAGCACGGTGCTGGCGTCGCCCTTCTTGCTCGTGTTGCTCTTCCTCTTCGTGCGCGGCTACTTCGGCGAGGTAGCCCGCCAGCAGCGCGCCCGCGCTTCGTTCAAACAGAACCTCGAAGCCGCGACGCTCAACCCGGCCGACGCCTCGGCCCACTACAATCTCGGCTTGCTGCACCTGCAACGCAAAGAACTGGAAGAGGCGCGCCTGCGCTTCGCCCGCGCCGTCAAGATCGACACGGAAGAAACCGACGCGCACTACCAACTCGGCCGCCTAAGCCGCGAGGAGGGGAAACTCGGCGAAGCGATTGGACACTTCCAGCAGGTCGTCGCGCGCGACGAGCGCCACGCGCAGTACGAAGTCTGGCGCGAGATCGGCGCGACCTACCTCGCCGCCGGCCAGCACCCGGACGCGCACGAAGCGCTCCGCCGCTTTCTCGAAGACCGCCAGACCGACCCCGAAGGGCTCTATCTGATAGGCCGCACGCTCGCCGGCCTGAACCGCCCGCGCGACGCCGCGGCCGCGATGCGCGCCTGCATCGAAGCGGTCAAGACCGCCCCCGCCTACAAGTATCGCGCCGACCGTCGCTGGCTCAACGAGGCTCAGCAGTTTCTCAAGTCACAGACGACGTGAATCCTTTGCCATCCTTCACCGGCCGACAAGCCGCATGACAATGTGATGACGTTTCGTTTGCCCTGACCAAAACAGGAAAGAGAGCACGCGCCGCCGGGAGCGCTAAATCAACTCTGACGAGATTGGAACACAAGCCAAAAAGCCTAACCACGAAATCACACGAAACCACACGAAATAGCACTCACCTTTCTTGGGTATTGCTTCGTGCCGTTTGGTGTGGTTTCGTGGATCATGTTTTTCCTTCGTCTCAGTGTGGTAAGTTTTGATTTAGCGTTCCCATCTGCCGCCACCGAATTTGGCTAAGGGACCAATGCCGCGCGTTGACATCCCCGCCGCGAGGTCTTTACTCTGAACGCGCGACACAAAGGTGTGCTTCTACACATCGTCAACGCGGGCCAGCCCCGCCATCCAGTGCCCGCCGCTTTCCGTAGTTTCCCGTCGAGGTCAGACAGGAGAATCAAATCCTTGCTGCCCCTGCTCGCCGTCTCCCTCTTTGTCGTTTCCGCTTTGCTCGCTCCGCCGGCCCGCACGCAACAGCGGCGCGGGCTGGGCACGGGTCAGGCGTCACCGGCGGCCAGTGCGGGCCGGTATTACGCGCTCGTCATTGGCAACAACGCTTACACCAGCTTGCCGCGCCTCAAGACCGCCGGGTCGTGTCTCAGATTTTATGCTGACCGCAATTCGAGCCTTATAAATCGAGGCTTTCACCAACCTCAGCATAAATTGTGAGACACCACCTTCTATTTTAGCC
>JBOGOY010000860.1:0-2417 GCA_050748185.1 Pyrinomonadaceae bacterium | reverse complement strand
GGTCACAACAGTGATGAGTGACCGAGTGACAGGTGACAAGCCGGAACTGCCTTCCTCTTGTCACTTGTCACTTGTCACTGTTCACTTTCTGCTCCTGTCACTTGTCACTTGTCACCCGTCACTTTTGAGGACTTAGACACCGCCTCGCACTCCGAGTTGCAAAAACTTACACGCTCGGGGAACGTCCCGTGCCGGAAAAACTTGCGCTTGAGCGCGCCGCGCTGACGCTGTTACAGTGTGTGCCACGTCAAAACGCCTGCTCTTTCAGTTCAAGCGGCAGAGCTTCGGAGAAGGAGAACCACTGTGAAATTCACAGAGAAAGTATCGGGCCTGTTGTTGCTGCTCGCGTCTTGCGCGGCGGCGAGCGTCGCGCACGCGCAGACTGCGCCGGCCACCGCCGCGCAGGGGACCAACGAGACGCGCGTCGCGCTCGCCGAGGCCGCGCAAGCATCGGACGCCGGCGGGCGCGTCGCACTCGAAGCGCGCTTGCGGACGACGCAACTCCCGGGCACGCCCGATGCGCCCGTGCGTAACACGCTGATCGTCTTCACCAACCGCAGCCCGCTCTTCTACAACTACGTTTCGGGCTGGGCCACCTTCTACGACGCGGCGGGTGTGCGTTGCGGCGAAGGGCTGTGGAAACTCGAAGCCTTCGCGCCCAATGAATCGGCGGAGGTGGACACGCCGGGTCTACGTCTGACCTGCACGCCCTCGACTTGGCGGGTCGCCGCGCTCAACTTGCTGACGAGCACAGCTGATGTGGCGAAGCCTGATCAGCCCACCCTGCCGGCGGACGCGAGCGCGCCGACTGCCGTGCCGTCGTCACAAACTGCCAGTTCCACAGGGGCCACGACGACGACGACGCAGCGTCTGGAGATCAACATCAACGGGCGGACACTGCCGCTGCAACTCGGCAACGCGGTGGAGATCGTCGTCGGGCAAGAGCGCGTGCGGATCGTCGTCAGCCCCGCGCCGTAAAGGGCAGGGGCGCGAAGGCTTGATAAGTCGATCTGATTTCGCCGGGGCGGCGCGACGAGGTTTGCGCCGCCGTTTTGCTTTTAACAGGGCGGACGTGGGCGGGGTCGCACGCGCGCCGCGTTGATGTGTCGCCGCGGCGCGCGTTAAAGTACAGGTCGTTCACGACACCGGCGTAACCATGAAGAGCTATCACGTCTCATTGCAAAGACAAGAGCGGGCGCGCACGAGCGCGTCCGAAGCAGACGTGCAGGGGGCGCTGCGCGAGATCGTCGGCGCAGACCACGTCCTCGTCGATCCCGATAGAGTCGAGCCTTACGCGCAGGACGCGGTGAAGGAAAAGTTTCCGCCCGAAGCAGTTGTGCTGCCGCGGAACACAGAAGAGGTGGCAGCGATTTTGCGGCTCGCCAACGAGCGGCGTTTTCCCGTGACGGCGCGCGGCGGCGGCGTCGGCTACACGGGCGGGGCCGTGCCCGTGGACGGCGGCATCGTCGTCGGCACGGATCGCATGAACCGCATCCGCGAGATTCGCCCCGACGATCTCTACGTCGTCACCGAGCCGGGCGTGACGACTTACGCCTTGCAGCAAGCGGTCGAAGAACACAAGCTTTTTTACCCGCCCGATCCGGCCTCTTACAAAAACTCTTTCATCGGCGGCAACATCGCCGAGAACGCGGGCGGCATCCGCTCGGCGAAGTACGGCGTGACGAAGCATTACGTGTTGGGGCTGGAAGTGGTGACGCCAACCGGCGAGATCATCCGCACCGGCGGACTGACGGCGAAGAACGTCGTCGGCTTCGATCTCACCGGACTCATCTGCGGATCGGAAGGGATGCTCGGCATCATCACCGAGGCGACACTCCGCTTGCTGCCGCTGCCTGCGGCGACCGCCACCGTGCGCGCCACTTTTCGGACGATGACAGAAGCTTGCGCCTGCGTGCCACGCTTCAACCGCGCCGGCGTGGTCCCTGTGGCGATTGAGGTCTTAGATCGCAACGCCATTGCGGCGGTCGAAACCGAGTTTGCTTTCGGCTTTGGCCCGGAGGCCGGCGCGCTGCTGCTCGTCGCGGTGGACGGGCATCCGGACGAGGTCGAGCGCGACTCGCGCCTCGTCGAGCAGGTCGTCACAGACGGCGGTGGCTTTGACGTCATCCGCTCACACGGCCGCGAAGAGGAAGAGCGTCTGTGGGACGTGCGCCGCGCGCTCTCGCCGGCGATCAAAAAGTTCGGCACGATGAAGTTCAACGAAGACGTGGTCGTGCCGCGTTCGCGCGTGCCGGAACTGATCGAGCAGGTCGAAGAGATCGGGCGGCGGCACGAAACCTTCGTCGTCAACTTCGGCCACGCCGGCGACGGCAACATCCACGTCAACTTCATGTGCGACCGCGACGACCCGGAAGCGATGCGCCGCGCCCGCCACGCCGTCCGCGACACCTTCGCCG
>JBOGOY010000859.1:0-2418 GCA_050748185.1 Pyrinomonadaceae bacterium | reverse complement strand
AAGCTAAATATATTTAGAGTTACAATTATGCCTAGCTGCTGGCACGGTCATTGCTTAGTAACGAGGCGCTGCCTATTTCCCGTTTCAGGGAACTCCCGACAGGACGCGCATTTTGAAGTTAACAGGCCGTTTGACTGCGTGGAGTGCATCTGCCTCTGTCTGCCAGTGGCCGAATTTCGCTTGAGAAGGAAAAACAATGAAAGCTATTAAACACGCCGAAAAAGGACTGACCAAAGTCGCCGGCGGTCTGTTCAACTCGATTCAATTCTTCAACCAATTTCGTCCGAACGAGTCTTTTACTCCGAAATGGTCTGACAAGCCCCTGTTGAAATCTTGGCAGAAGTCGAAGCCGCCGCTCGGCTTCCCGCGCACCACCGATAGTTTGTGTCCGAAGTGCGTCATCGAGGCGCGCCAGAAGATTCTGAGCGCCGAAGTGATCGACCCGTCGATTCTCGTCAACGAGAAAGTCGGCGAGATCAAGGCCACGATCATCGAGCGCAACGGCGAAATCTGGATGATTAAGGATTGTCCCGTTCACGGCCACTTCGAGGACATCATGGCGATCGACTCGACGTTTCTGAAACACATCGAGACGATGTTTCCGGGGCGCGACATTCAGGCGCACAACGACGAAAAGTTGCACAATCACGGTTCTTCGACGATCAAGTACGGCCGCGGTGCGGTCTTGACGATCGATTTGACGAACCGCTGCAACATGATGTGCGACCCATGCTTTATGGACGCCAATCAGGTCGGCTTCGTCCACGAGTTGAGCATGGAGGAGATTCAGGACATCCTCGACAAAGCGATCTCGATCAAGCCGCGCCGTCAGATGTCGGTGCAATTCTCGGGCGGCGAGCCGACGATCTCGCCCTACTTCCTCGACTCGATTCGTTACTCGCGCAAGGTCGGTTACAACTCGGTGCAGTGCGCGACCAACGGCATCGAGTTCGCGAAGTCGAAAGAGTTTTGCCGCGAGGCCGCCGAGGCCGGTTTGCGCTACGCCTACCTCCAGTTCGACGGCATCGGCAACGACGCCAACTCGCACCGTCAGGTCGGCAACTTGTTCGACGTGAAGCTACGCGCGATCGACAACCTGCACGAAGCGGGTGTCGAGATTGTGCTGGTTACGACACTCGTCAACAACATCAACAACGATCAGGTCGGCTCGGTCATCCGCTTCGCGCTCGAGAATCCGAAGAAGATCGCGTTCATTTCGTTCCAGCCCGTTTCGTTCACCGGCCGCGACGAAGAGATCACGGACGAGCGCCGGATGGCGCAGCGCTACACGCTGTCGCATCTCGCGCAGGACGTGAAATCTCAGGTCGGCATCACCGAGCCGACGCGCGACTGGTTCCCGCTTTCGTTAATGGGGGCGTTCGCCGACTTCGCCGATCTGTCGCACGGTCCTGACGCCGAATGGGGCCAAGTCTCTTGCGGCTGCCACCCAAACTGCGGCGTCGGCACGGCCGTGATGATCGACAAAGAGACCAAAGAAATGCGCCCGGTGCCGGAATTCCTGAACATCCCCGGTCTCGTCAAAGACATGCGGAAGATCACGGACGCGGCGCGCGGCAAGTGGACCTCGAACCTGTTGATGGGGCTGGCGCTTTTGAAGCACTACAACCCTTACAGCTCGCCGACGCACTTCTCGCTCTACGAGTTGTTCAAAAAGTTCGACAAGTCTTTCGGCCTGACCGGCAAGACCTACGGGCGCGTGGACGGCCAGCGCACTAAGGAAGACATTGACGCGCGCCGCTCCGACCGCTGGAACTTCCTGTTCATCGCCGGCATGTGGTTCCAAGACTTGTTCAACTACGACTTCCGCCGCACGGAGATGTGCATCATCCCCTACGGCACGCAGGAAGGTGAGATCTCGTTCTGCGCTTACAACACCGGCATCGGCTGGCGCAACATCATCGAGCAGATGCACCAGAACGCGACCGTCGCCAAGTGGTACAAGGAGCACGGCCGCCACGAGATTTTCGCGAAGGGCAGGGAAGTCGAGATGGTTTTCGACGCGCCGGTCGGTCTTAATCTGAACGAGCTCGATCTCCAGCGCCCGCACCGTCCCGAGATGGCCGGCCCGAAAACGGCGGCTGAAGAGGCGTCGATGATGCGGAAGCTTTATCAGGAGATGGTCCTGAAGCAGAAGCTTGGCTCGGCCGAGGTCGAGAAGAACAAACCGGTGCAGATTCAGGGCATCGGCCGCAAAAAGGAAGAAACTACGGTTTCGGCTTAAAGCCGCTGCCTGACACTGTCAGACTCAAAGCCCCGCGAGTTTGCAAGAATCTCGCGGGGCTTTTCTTTGTAAGTTGCGTTGCGTGCTGCGAGGCGTTATTGAGAGGCGGCCCTATTACGTTGATTGGTAGAGGTTCAATCAGGGGACACGGTGCGGAAGCCCGCACGCCGTCAGGG
>JBOGOY010000858.1:0-2422 GCA_050748185.1 Pyrinomonadaceae bacterium | reverse complement strand
GTCGTACACGCGCAAGCCCTCGCGCCGGAAGGTCATCGCCGGATCGCCGATTACCAGCGCGGCGTCGCACTCTCCGAGCATGGCCTCCAAATCCGGGCGACGCGGCCGGGCCTCGATGTCGCGCCCGAGAAACTCGCGAAAGATGATCTGCACCAGCACCGCGGAGGTTCGTGAAGAAGTGTCGAGCGCGACCGTGCGGACGTCTTTCAAATCAGCGCGGCGGGTCGCCAGCACAACGCTCCGCACCGCGCGCCGCGCGCCGATGCAGACGCCGGGGACGACGAGCGCCTCCGGCAGACGCTGATACTCGATGACGGGGACCAGCGCGATCTCGGCCTCGCCGCGCGCCAGCATGTCGGCGCAGCGCGCCGGGGCCGCGTCCGTCAACAGACGCACCTGCCCGCGCCGCGCTCCGTGCTGAAAACTCCAGATCACCGGGGCCGAATTCAGATAGCTCGAAGCCGCCACGCGCGGCACGTCCGCCGCCGCCGCCGCACCGCGCGACTCTACTTCCTCACTCATGCAAGCCTGCTCCTTCAACTGACGGGGCACGACGACGCACACGCAAGCCCGCCAAAAATTGATGCTAACCGAGCGACGATCCCGCCCGCAAGCAGCCCCGCCCCGGCGTGCTACGCCGACTTCGTTGACACCCTTTCGCGGCTGCCAGTACCATCGGTAAAAGTGACAAGTGACAAGAGAAGAACTTGTCTTTGTCCTGTCACTCGTCACTCGTCACCTGTCATCTTATGAAGCTGTACGACATTAGTGTGGCGATCTCGCCGGGGCGGACGCCGGTGTATCCGGGCGATCCGGGCGTCGAGATCGTCTCGTGGGCGTCGATCGCGCGGGGCGACGCGGCCAACGTCTCCTTCCTGCGCTTCGGCGCGCACACCGCGACGCACGTGGACGCGCCCGCGCACTTCATCGAGGGCGCGCCCGGCCTGCCGCAACTCCCACTCGAAATATTCATCGGCGCGGCGCGGGTCTTCGAGGTCGCGGAAGACGTGCGGGCAATCGGGCGCGCGCACGTCGAAGCGGCGGGCATCCCGGCGGGGACTGAGCGGGTGCTCTTCAAGACGCGCAACTCAACCTTTTGGGGCGGCCCGCGGGGCGGTGACTTTCGCGAGGATTTCACTTACCTGACGCCCGAAGCCGCACGCACGCTCGTCGAGTTGAACGTCAAACTGGTCGGCATGGACTATCTCTCGGTCGAACAGTTCAAGTCAGCAGACTTCGAGACGCACCTGACGTTGCTCGGTCGAGGAATCGTCCTCCTCGAAGGCTTGAACCTGAGCGGCGTGCCGCCGGGCGACTACGAACTCATCTGCCTGCCGCTCAAGCTCGAAGGCGGCAGCGGCGACGGCAGTCCGGCCCGCGCCGTCCTGCGCGCACTCGGCTAGGCCAAGCCGGAGGTTAGCCACGAAGCACACGAAGAGCACGAAGCAAAAACAGTGAAACATGAAAACAATCAAGACAACTGCCACGTGTCATCCAGCGGTTTTGATATTCCTTCGTGCTCTTCGTGCGCTTCGTGGTTAAATTCTTAAAATGATCCAACCGATGGAACGTACAGAATTCAGGGCCGAGCGTGGGCGCATGAGCCGGCGCACAATTCCGGAGTTGATCGAGTTGTTATCCAGCGAAGACCTTCGCACGCGCTTTCTGGCGGAGATGTGCCTGCGCGACGCGACCGGCACGTGACTGAGCTTTCAGCCCGCCGGGCCGCGGGCCGAGCGCGACGGGGCCGTCGCCGAGTGGCGCGCGTGGTGGGAAGAACACGGGCGGACTTTCAGGAAGCGTTGGCGGAACGACGATGAGCGACAAGCCGAAAGCTAAAAGCAAACCCCAGCCCGCGCCCGCCCTCGCCAATGATCCGGCGATCACAGACCTCGTCGGCTATCACGAGCGTGTCTATGAGATCGTGCGCCGCATCCCCGCGGGCCGCGTGATGACCTACGGCCAGATCGCGGAACTGCTGGGCGAGGGCTACACGCCGCGCACCGTCGGCTTCGTGATGCACGCGGCCGGCGACGGAGTGCCGTGGCAGCGTGTCATCAACGCGCAGGGCGCGTGCTCGACCGGCCGCGTGCTGCTGCCCGTTAACCTGCAACAGGCGATGCTCGAAGCCGAGGGCATCCGCTTCGACGAACGCGGCCGCTGCGATCTCGCGCGCTACCGCTGGACGCCGGAAGAAGCGCGGGGCGACGCGGACGACTCGACACAAGGCAGCCTGTTTTCGGCCTGACATCCCGACCCCACGGACGTTTACAAAGCATGAATAACGAATCTCTCGAAAAGCGCGCCCCCTATCCCGTCAGCGAGCCGCGTTACAGCGTTTCGCCACAGATGGTAACGACGACGTTCGAGTTGCCGGGCTACCGCGTGGCCCGCAATCTCGGCGTCGTGCGCGGCATCGTGG
>JBOGOY010000857.1:0-2433 GCA_050748185.1 Pyrinomonadaceae bacterium | reverse complement strand
CTACCTGAGGGGTCAGTCTGAAGCGCGCACGGGCCTGCGCGCCATAGAGGGCGAGATCGCGCCCGTTGCGTTCGGAGAGCGCGCGGTTGACGCGCCCGCTCGCGTCGAGCGTGAAAGCCGACGGCCGTTCGAGCAGCGGCAACTGCCACGCGACGAGCGTCAGGTTTTTGAGAGCGCCGGACTTGAAATCACGCGCATAGGTCTCGTTAAGACCTTCGGGCTGGACGTCGCCGTCCCAAGTCATCTCGGTGAACAACCACGGCGTCTCGAACTTGCCGCCCTGCAATCTGAGGCCGGGCACGGCCGACGGGCGGTAAGTGACGTAAGCCTGATCGAGCGCGAACTGCTTGCGATCGAAAAAGTCGGTCAGCGTCTGGTTCGAGCTGCCCATGTCCGGGAGCGTCCCCGTAGCGAAGCGGAGACCCCAGTCGAACTCCTTGCCGAGTTGCCCGCGCAGGGCGAGGCGCGCGCGGATGCGTGCCCGGTTGCGGGAACTGAGTTCGTTACCGACGATGGCAGGGTTTTCGCTGTTGGCGAGGTCGTTCAGCAGACCGAACTGCCCCTCGTACCGGAGTCGTATGTCGCCGCTGAAGGTGATCGAGCCGAGTTGCTTCGAGAGTGACTCGACGGTCTTCTGCGACTGCTCGACGCGCCCGACGCGCGTTTCCAGCGAGCCGTCCTGAGCGTTTCTTGCTGCCGGCTGCACACGCTCTCTTACCGCCGAGCCAGCCGCGTTAACGTCCGCGTAAGTTGCCTGCTGTACTGTAGTGGTGATGGCGGCCTTGTCCGTTCGCCCCGCGGCCAGTGCCGCCTCGGTGCTCTCCGCGCGTGAGAGTAGTTCGCTCAGTAGCCGCGACTGTTCGGCGAGCGCGGCGCGCAAGCGCTCGATCTCCGCGCGCTGCTCGCGGAGTTGACTCCGCACTTCTTCGAGCGGGCCGTCATCCGTAGCCGAGACGCGGGCAAGTGTGCCTCCACTCTCAGCGGCGCGGGCCTTTGAGACCTGCGCCCCCTCCTTCTCCTGCGCGCGCCCGAGGCACGCGAGAGTCAGAGAGAGGCCGGCGACCAGCACGGCGCGCGTGAACCAGAGTTGGCACATAGGTGGATCTCTCCTGCGTTGACGTGAATTGGATCGGCCGGGGAGGCAGGCGGGGACGTGAACTCGCAGGCGGCGGCAATCGGCGTCGCCGCAATGCCGTCAGCCGGCAAGCCTCACTATGTGTCTTCGGCTTAACGCCATCTTAACGCAGTATGACGCGGCGGGTTGTTAACGGAAGATTAAAAAATCGTCGGCCGTGCGGGGTGACACACGCGAAGATTATTGAGGGCGGAAAAGGTTAGAGATTGGCGGAGGCAGCGTTGTTGTTAAGGCTCGCCGGACCCGAAGGTAGAGCGCGGCGGCGCACTCGCTCTTCGTTCGTCAGTTGGCGAAGCGTGGTGTGCACCGCGAGGACGATTTCTGACAGCTCGGCGGCAGCAGTTTCGTGCGGCTTCTCGCGCTCGGCGAGCATGGCGGCGGCGACATCACAACTAAGTTCGTGGGCAATAGACATAAACAAACGCTCTCCCGGGCGAACGACTGATCCGTCTGGTGTATTAGGATGACCGACCGGCGTGAGCGGCCATCATAGGCGAGCGACGTTAACGAAGTGTTACAGAATCCGAAATTGCCGGCTGCCGTGTGTTCGCCTGTGGAAAACTTGCCGGGGCCGGGCGGCGGCGAATGACGCCCTTCAGAACGCGCCGCGCAAGCGGCGGCAGGCAATCACACATGTCGTTCTACGGCCCCGACTGCAAGGTGCGGGGCAAGCCTAATCATGGTCGGAGCCTTATGAGCCCTGTGATATGATGCGCGCATCTCTCGGACTAAAGGCCGGCATGGTTCTGTCGGCGACTCAGACAGTCATGCGAAAGACATCTTCCTTCTTCCACTTCAACGCGCTGCGCGATCTGGTGTCTGATTCGATGGCGATCGACATGGGCTCGAACTCGACGATCATCGCCGTGCGCGGGCGCGGGATCGTCGTGGACGAACCTTCGGTCATTGCGGTCAGCAGGGTGACCGGCGAGATCGTCGCCATCGGCGCCGAGGCCCACGAGATGCAGGGGCGCGAGGCGCGCGAGATCGCGCTCGTCGCGCCGCTCATGGGCGGCGTCGTCGCCGACTTCGAGCGGACGCAGCAGATGCTCGAACACTTCGTGCGCGCGGCCCGCAGCGGCATCTCGCACTTCAGTCGCCGCGCGATCATGAGCGTCATCTCAGATGTGACGCACGTTGAGCAGCGCGCGCTCCTCGCGGCCGCGGAACATTCCCATATCGGGCGCGTCTATATGGTCGAAGAGGGGTTGGCGGCGGCGATTGGCGGGGGCATCTCCGTCAACGATAAGCGCGCCTCGGCAGTGGTTGACATCGGCGGCGACAGTACCAACTTCGCC
>JBOGOY010000856.1:0-2433 GCA_050748185.1 Pyrinomonadaceae bacterium | reverse complement strand
GGTAAGCGTCACCGAGGTACATCCGCGCGCTGGCGTCTTTCGGGTTGGCGGTGGCGGCCTTCTGAAATTCGCCGATCGCGTCCTGATAGCGCGCCGACATCATCTTGGTCCGGCCCAATCCGACCAACGCGCCCGCGTCTTTGGGGTCCAGTCTGAGCGCCTTCTGGAATTCTTCGGCGGCCTTATCGGGCCGGCCCTCGGCGAGGAACACTTGGCCGAGGTTGTAGGGCAGGTTCTCCGGCTCGTTCTTCAACTCCTGTTCCATGGCCTGTCTGACCTGCTGGAGTTCGGCATCGCTCGCCGGTTGGGGCGTCGGCACGGGTGTCGCGGCCGGAGTGGCATTCGCGTTGGCGGTGTTCGTCGGCGTCTGTTCCTTCTGGCAGCCAGCAGCGAAAACAAGCAGAGAAAGGGCAATCGAGGCGCGAAGGGAGGTGCGTTGCATGAAATTTACCTGCTTTGGTGAAAAAATAATTGAAAGGACGGGCATTATAAAGAATAATCCGAGCCGCTAGTCAAACCAGCAGGGCGCATGACATACCGCCGCGCGGGCCGCGCGCATTGGCCCGTCGCTAATTTTTAATCTGAAGAAAACTGAGGAAAAGTTCATGTCAACCGCAGAGCAGCATCTCAACCCGGCGCAGTTCGGCGTCATCGGCCTCGGCGTGATGGGCGAAAGTCTCGCCCTCAACATCGAGGATCACGGCTTTCCGGTCGCAGTCTGGAACCTTGAGGGCGAGTGGGTGGACCGCTTCGTCGGCGAGCACGGGGCGAACCGTCAGTTAACGGGAACCAAAACATTTGAAGAGTTCACCCGCGCGCTCCAGCGCCCGCGCCGGATATTGATGATGATTAAAGCCGGCGCGCCCGTTGACATGACCATCGAGAAGTTGCGGCCGCTTCTCGAAGAAGGCGACATCCTGATCGACGGCGGCAACTCTTGGTACAAAGACACGCAGCGGCGCGAGGCGGACCTGCGCGCCTCCAAGCTTAACTTTGTTGGGATGGGCGTTTCGGGCGGCGAGGAAGGCGCGCGTTTCGGCCCTTCCTTGATGCCCGGCGGCAGCCCAGAGGCGTGGGGCCAGTTGCGCCCGGTGCTCGAAGCGATCGCCGCGAAGACCGACTCGGGCGCCTGCGTCACTCACGTCGGCCCAGACGGCGCGGGCCACTTCGTCAAGATGGTCCACAACGGCATCGAGTACGGCGACATGCAACTGATCGCGGAGGCTTACGACATTCTGCGCCGCGCGCTCGGCCTCGAAGCGGAAGAGATTGGGGACGTGTTCGCGCGCTGGAACGAAGGGCCGCTCGAATCTTTCCTGATTGAGACGACGGCGAAGATCTTCACGGTTAAGGATGAAGAAACGGGGCGACCTTTGGTCGAATTGATCCTCGACGAAGCGGGGCAGAAAGGCACGGGCAAGTGGACCTCGCAGACGGCGCTCGACCTCGGCGTCGCGATCCCGACCATCACCGCCGCGATCGACGCGCGTTACCTTTCCGGCATGAAGGAAGAGCGCGTCCGCGCGAGCCACAAGATCAAGGGGCCGAACGCGACCCGCTACAGCGGCGACCGCGAAGAGTTAATCTCGTGCGTCCGCGAGGCTCTCTATTCGTCGAAGCTGTGCTCTTACGCGCAGGGGCTGCACCTCATCGCGCGCGGCTCGGAAGAGTTCGGTTGGGGTATCAACCTGCGCGAGATGGCGCGCATCTGGAAAGGCGGCTGCATCATCCGCGCCCGCGTGCTCGACACGATGATGCACGCCTACGAGCACGAACCCGGCCTACACAACCTGCTGCTCGACGACTCGATCAACGACGAGATGGAGCGCGTCCAATCTTCTTGGCGGCAAGCGATTATCACGGCGCAGCAACTTGGCATCGCGGTGCCGGCGATGTCGGCGGCGCTCGCCTACTTCGACTCGTACCGCTGCGAACGCCTGCCGCAGAACCTGACTCAAGCGCAGCGCGACTTTTTCGGGGCGCACACCTACGTGCGGATGGACCAGCCCGAGGCGGGACCGGTGCACACCGACTGGATGTCACGTGTGAAGGACGAGAATTGAATTTACCGAGCGAGTCTTTAACGAGGAAGCGCAGAGGCGCGCGAAATCCGAAAGGTTTTAAAGGCAGAGCTTAAGTCCTCTCACACTCTGCGGAACTTTGCGCTTCCTCGCAAAGAAATATGGCGTGTCACCAGCTTGGTCCCCAGCCGGTCGGGATGGTGATGCTCGACCGCCTCGCCGCCCGTCACCGGCATGAAGGTGCTCAACAGTCGCCCGCCCAAATAGACGTAACTCTTCGCCCACTGCGGCACGGTCTGCGCGCCGTATTCCGTGTACTCCGCGAAGACCTGCCCGCCGTCCGCCGCGTAGTAAGTCCGCAAACCGTAGTCGTCCGAGATGAGTCGTTGATGCGTGTCGCCGGAGGTGTAGG
>JBOGOY010000855.1:0-2438 GCA_050748185.1 Pyrinomonadaceae bacterium | reverse complement strand
ACACGGAGATGTCGCTATCGCCCACCACCGAATTGAGGAAGGCCTGATCGACGACGAGTGGCGACGCGAACTCGAACAGGACATAGTTGTTTCGTCCGACGTTGTCCACGCGATGCAATCCGTCACCGCCGGTTCCTTCGCTGGTGTCGGTCACTCCGAACCCTGAGCTGTAGAGACCCAAGTAGGCCGTTGACCAACTCCCATCGGTCCCGCGACTGAACGCACTGGCCTTGACCGAGACGCCGTTGATCGTAAACGGCCGGATGTTCCCCTTCGTGCCGCTCAGCGCCGTATTCCCTGTGAAGGTCAACGTCTTCTGCACGCACGGCATCGGTGTGGGCGTCGGGGTGGGTGTCGGGGTGGGGGTGGGGGTGGGGGTCGGGGTCGGGGTCGGAGTTGGCGTCGGTGTCGGGCACGTCGGCGTCGGCGTCGTGCAGGTTGCCGGGCAGTCGCCCGCCGCGCAGATTAACCCCGTCGGATAGGGCCGGAAGCGGGCCGGGTCGGAACTAATACTGCCGTCAATGCTCCCATCGGGTTGCGGGATGCCAATTCCCGGACCGCTCGCCGCCGGCCCGCTAAAGTCACGAATCATCACGAGGTCAGCAAAGATCACGGCCGTCGTGCCTTGTGCCGGGCCGCGGACCACTTCGGCCACCAGTCGCCGGCAATCCATTAAGGCCGCCGGGACGTTGAAAGTGAAGAGCGGCGTCTGCTGCCCGTCAGCCGCGCTGAACGAGATAAAGTCTCCCACCGCGACCTGATGCGCTGGCGAGCCCAGACCCCGGTCACTTGTGCTCAGTCCCGTCCCGAGTTGGGTGACTCTGACACCCCCGCCCTCGGAGCGGAAGGTCACCAAGGGGGTTCGCTCCGTGCCATCAGCCTTTTGCAGCGAGATGGTGATGACATCCCCTCTGGTGTCGCAAGTCCCCTTGAGCACGAAGTTGGCGTCCCAGAAGGTGTCGGTACACGACTCCGCCGTCGTCGTACTGCCCGGCGTCGAGGCGGAAAAGCCTTGCGTCGCCAGCCCGGGGATGGCGCCGACGCCCAGATTGCTTCCGCTCTCGTTGAAAACGTCGAAGGCGGCGCCCGTGCTGTTGACCGAGAATTTAACGGCTTGGCCTTGGACGACGTGCTGATCGCGTGGATCATCACTGTGCGTGACAACTGGAATCGAAAGGGGCAAACAGGCGGCGAGATTATGCGCGCCGGTCGGCCAGAACGTGGCAGTGAGGGTTAAAGTTACTAGCAGCAGTAACAGCGCAACTCTTTTCATTTTGAACCTCCTCAAGGGGCAGTTTGGAGTGTCCTACGTTCGGTCATGGGGCGTACCACCAGTCGGCACTCGCGCGAAGCGAGTCGCGTCGCGCTCACAACGCCGCGCTATCGGTGCGTGCATGGCCGGTCGTAGTCGGCACGTGCTGTTGAGCTCACATGTTCAACTATTCCATATGCGCCCAATGCGGTCGGGGCGCGCAGGATAAAAATCGGACGAGGTTTGAGCTGTCAAAGGGGTCTTGGCCGTCGGGTACCTTTGCAGGCGAAGCGGTCAACTGGTCTCGGGTTAGAACCAACTTAGCTTCAATGCTGTCCGTATCAACTGTTAATATGACGAATGCCGTCCCCGTCCCAAAAAAGTCGGCCTTTAGCAAAAAACTCGACGTTACGACCGAGGTGGGCTGCACACTGTTTTCGCGCTCTCCTCCGGGTTACAATCACCGCCTTGATAGAGGCTTTCAATTTGGCGATCAACGATCCGCAAGACATCAGCCGCATCCTTGAAGAGTGCCGCACGGTGGCGGTGGTCGGCTTGTCGTCCAACCCGTCGCGCCCGTCGCACGGCGTCGCGCAATACATTCAGCGACAGGGCTATCGCGTCATCCCCGTCAACCCAAACGAGACCGCGGTGCTCGGCGAGAAAGCTTACCAGTCCTTGTCGGACGTACCTGACGGCATCGACCTCGTGGACATCTTTCGCCGTTCGACGGAGGCTGGTGCGGCCGTGGACGAGGCGATCCGCGTCGGCGCGAAAGCCGTCTGGTTGCAGGAAGGCGTGATTGATCGCGCGGCCGCCGAACGCGCGTCCTCCGCCGGGTTGCTCGTTGTGATGGATCGTTGTTGGTTGAAAGAGCACATCCGATTACAAAGAAGAAGAGGGTAAGGGGGAAGAGGTCAAATGGGTAAGTGGGATGCCGCGAAGCGGTGAAGTGGGGAAGCGGTCAAATGGGAAATCGTCTTACCCTTTTGCCTCTTGCCCCCTTTGACCTTTTAACCCTTGATGTCTGGCCCTCGCTGAAGGCGATAAAATGATTCGAGCCGTGGTCATCACTTCGAGCGACGCCTGCTCGCGCGGCGAGCGGGTGGACGAATCGGGCGCGGCGCTCGCCGAGATGCTCTGTGAGATGGGAGCGCGGATCATCGCGGCGGAAGTGCTACCCGAC
>JBOGOY010000854.1:0-2442 GCA_050748185.1 Pyrinomonadaceae bacterium | reverse complement strand
ACTTCACGTCGCGAACCTCGATCCCGGAGCCGTCCGTGCCGGAGGAAGCCGACGGGCGGACGACGAGCATGTTCCACAACTCTTGCCCGCCCTGATTGATCGTGAGGATGTACTGGCCGGCGGCGCCGCGCGAGGTCGTCGGCTGGCCGGCGCTCGGCGGGCCGCAGGAGGTCGGCGCGGCCTTCGCGCGCGGCGGCGCGCCCGATTCGTAGCGCACTACCGTCCGGCGCGCGAGGTTCACCGCGACCACCTCGTTCGGGCGGCCGAGCTTCATCTCCGCCCCGTCCCGCAGGATAAGGCCGACGGTGAGCGTGCGCTCGATCCGGCCTTTAGGCGACCGCTCGGTGTAGACGAGCGGCGGCATCGGCTGATAGGCCTGCACGCGGCCGTCGTTCAAGGCGACGCTGAAACGTTGGTCCCCTCTGAGGATATTGACCGCTGCCTCGAACTCATCCTGACTCGGCAGCGGCTGCCCGTCAGAGACGGTGACGGCGACTTTTTCGGGGTGGTCGAAACTGCCCTCGGCGAGGATCGTGCGGTTGTTGGTGTAGTCGTAGAACGTGCCGACGAAGCGGGTCGGCGGCGTGCGCGCCCGGCCCGTTTTGTCGTCTGGATCGATGAGGTTGAAAGAGATCAAGCGGTGGCGGTTCGCGCGCAGCAGGCGGCGCACCGACGCGCGTTGCGATAACTGGCCCGCGGCCAGATCGAGCTGATCCTGCGTCGGACCCCACGGTGTCACCTGCACCGCGAGCGGCTCGTCCTTCCGGTCCTGTGGCGGCGGGGTGGTCGTCGCCGCCATGCCGGACACCGCGGCGGCGTGGGGAAACAACAGGCAGCCCAGCGCCGAGAGGACGAGGGCCGAGACGAACAGCGAAAATTTCATGGTGGTCGCGCGTCCTTTACGGGGAAGACGGTCACGGCGGATGGTACGGCGCCGGGCAAAACGAGGGTCGCGGGCGACCATCATATCAAAGCGCACGCGCCACGGGTCAAGCGGCGAGGGCAGTCGGCAGCGGTACTGTCTGGACGCTTTGCCGCGGAAGTCGTAGCCAAGCACAAACGGCTATCCGGGTTGGGCAGTTTGCGGCGCGCCGTCCGAGCCCGGCGCACGAAATAAAGAGGGCGAGAGAGAGAGATGACCTGCAATTCTTCGCGCCCTCTTGGTCTGTGCCCCCGCGCCGCGTCCGCTTGATGCAGGATGTCGCAGCGCGATCTTCCGAGATCATCCGGGTGGTGACTCTTTGCCGCCGCGGGTGGGTGAGTGAACCACTACTCCGTCAAGGCAGCTTCGTTCGTAAAAGAAGCCGGCCGCGTTGGCTGCCTGTGAGAGGAAGAGCAGGGCTGCGTGCGCGAGGGCGACGGGCAGGCTGCCGTTCCGGGTGCGGAATGGGTGCAGCAGCAGGTTTACGTAAAAGGAAAGAGGTTCGACGCGGATGCGTCCTTCGCCCCGACGCGCGCGCGCGAGGTGAAAGCGGTAGGCTCCGCGTCCGTAGTTGAAATGTTGCTGCCAAAACTTCCCGAGCGTGAGGGGGTGCGCGTGGCCGAGCACGGCTTCGGGCGCGTAGGTCATTTCGTGCCCGCGCGTGCGCCAGCGGGAGCACAGGTCTCGGTCTTCGCCCGCCGCCAGATGAAACTCCGGGATGAAGCCGCCCAACTCGCGGAAGAGGCGCGCCGAGAGGGCGATGTTGTTGCTGGCGAAAAAGGCGGCGGCGCGCGGGTCCGAGTTGTAATAACCGTAGAGATAGTCGATGAGAGTTTGACTCGCGGTCGAGCAGACGTTGCCGGGCAGCGCGTTCAGCGTGCGCCCGCCGATCATCCGCTCGGGTTCCGCCGCCAGACGGGCTTCGAGCCGGCGCAGCCAGTCGGGGGCGGGAGCGCAGTCATCGTCGGTGAAGACGAGAAATTCGCCGGCGGCGCGACCAGCCCCGGCGTTGCGCGCGAGGCCCGGCCCGGTCCGCGTTTGCGCGAAAAAGTTGAGGTTGAGGCGCGCCGCGAAAGGCTCGACGACTCCCCGCGGCGTGTGTCCGCCGTCGTCCACCACGACGACTTCGAACCGGTCGCGCGGGTAATCCTGCCGCGCCAGCGCTTCGAGACACGCCGCCAACTGGCGCGGGCGGCGGTGCGTGGGGATGATGACCGAAAGTCGCCTCAAGTGGTCCATCGCTTTCAGTTCAAAAGTAACAGGTGAACAGTGACAGGTGACATGATGAGTTGGCTATGGCACGACACTGAACTGAGTGCGGGGCCGCAAGCGCCGAGCGAGAACCGGTCCAGCGGCTCACGCCAAATGCCTAGTCTTGTGCTCTTGCTTGTCACTTGTCACCCATCACTGTTGGGTTTCAGGGCGTTTGGGCTTCGATCCGTTCGGCGGGGCCGCCACCACCTCGCCGTGGGCGACGCATAATGAACGCGCGCACGAGTCTGAACTCATCAGTCGTGAAC
>JBOGOY010000853.1:0-2443 GCA_050748185.1 Pyrinomonadaceae bacterium | reverse complement strand
GGGCGTGGGCGTCGCCGCCCCGCCCGCCGCGCCGCCCATGAACGCTTGGAAGAGCGTAGCGATCACTTGGATTTGCTGCTTGACTTGGTCCTGCGTGATCTGCGCGTAGCCCTGCGGGAGGTCGAAGACGGTAGGCTCGACCTCGGTCTGGATGTCGCGCATCTCGGCGACGATGCGGCCGCTGGAGACGCCGCGCACGTTGCCAGTAGATTGGCCGTAACCTTCGATCCGCAGCGGCAGGCCCGTCTCCTTATCAACGTAAATGAAGTTCTCGGTCTGCACGGCGCCGGCCTGCGTGCCGGTCTGCGAGTTCGTGGCGAAGCGGTACTTGACGACCTCGCGCCCGTTCAAAGTTTCTTCGCCGACGCGCGTCGCGCCCGGCTGCCGCTGCAACTGCTCGACCATCTGCCCCGGACTGAGCGAGCGGATGTTGAAGCCGGTCATCTCCGACACTTCGACGTACTGCTTGCGGCCGGGCAGGATCAGGTAGCGCTTATCGGGGCGATCGACGAAGACGACTTCGCCGAGCATCGGCACGCTGCTGATGGCATATCGGCGTTTGTCGCCGTCGCGCGCGATCTGCACGGAAGGCAGTTGCACCGCTTTCTGCTGCGTGCCGCCCGTCTCGGCCTGCGTGAAGACGAGCGTGGCGCGGTACTTCTCCGGCTCGCGCGCCTGAATGATGCCTGCCTCAGAGGCGGCTCCGGTCTCAGGCGCGCCGTTCGCGTTCATGTTCGCCGTCGCGCCCGCCATCGGCGTCGCGTTCGCGTTCGTATTATTCGTATTAGTCGTCGTCGGGGCCTGCTGCTGCTGCTGACATCCCGCGAGCAGGAGGGCACAAGCGGTCACAATCGCCGCCGCGCCGGAAGCCTTCAGGTTCAACCATCCGCGCATAGCAATCCTCTCCTCCAGTGGGCCGGGACCAGTGGACGCGCCCCGTCGTGTTGATTTAGTTGCAGGGGAATGTAACGCCGCAGAGGATAGCACAGAAAAGGGAGGAAGGCGGAAGGATTGCCCGGAAAGCGGGCGGATTGGTCCTGCCCCTCAACCGCCACCTTGTCGCGGCTCGGCCGTTGTTGCTCGCGACTCCGCGCGGCGTGTCAGGTAGCGGCGCAACGCGGCCACTCGCGCTTCGCCATCCGACATTCGTCGGACGAGCGGTTCGAGATTTTTGAGGTACAAGTACGGCGGCGCGCCGGGGATGGCGCGCAACTCCGCGAGGAAAGGTTCGAGCTTGGCATAGACGACGACGTGCTCCGTGTTGATGTCATTGAAGAGTTCTTCATCGATGGCTCCATGGTTGACGAGCGCCGCGGCCATGTCCCAGTAGGACGTGACCATGCGGAACGAGGCGCTATGCTTGCCGACCAGAGCGCCCAACACGTCTTGCGCGCTCTGCGGGTTGAACTCAGCCGTGAACCAATCACGCGCCCGGCGCATCGTCTCCTCGCGCCTGATCTCGTAAAGCCGCAGGATCAGGTCGGCGTCCATTTGTTTAGCGCCCACTTTTATCCCCTTCCGTGCGCGTCCGCGCGAAGGCCTTCGTCCGTCCTTGCCAGCGAAGCGTTTAATCGCCCGCAACCTCCTCCTCGACGTACCGCGTCGGCGCGTCGGCGTGGGGGACGAAGCAGCGGCGGCAGCGGGCCTCGTAGGCGTCTCCGTCGCCGACGACGACGCGACCTTCGACCTCGACGATGCGCTGCGAGTAGTTGGCGGGCTGGCCGCAGCGGACGCAGATGGCGTGCGTCTTGGTGATGTACTCGGCGACGGCCAACAGTTGCGGCATCGGCTCGAAGGGTCGGCCCGTGTAGTCTTGGTCCAGCCCGGCGATGATGACGCGCTTGCCGCGCCGCGCCAGTTCATTCGCCACCCCGACCAAGTCGTTGTCGAAGAACTGCGCTTCGTCAATCCCGACCACGTCCGTCTCGGGCGCGACCCGCGCGAGCAACTCGGCGGCCGTCTCGACGACCGAAGACTCGTGGCGCATCTCGGAGTGAGAGACGATGTGCTCGTGCGAGTAACGCACGTCGATGCGCGGTTTGAAGACCTGCACCCGCTGGCGCGCGATGCGGGCGCGGCGCAGGCGGCGGATCAGTTCCTCGGACTTGCCCGAAAACATCGAGCCGGCGATGACCTCGATCCAGCCGGGCGCGTGATGGTGAGTGATGCTCAAGTGTTCGTCGTTACCTTGGGCGGTAAACTGTTCCACGTGTGAATGATTCCTGTCCGCAAAAAGATGGTGGGGAGACGCCGCACAGCGAGCGGCGCGACATCATACACAAAACCGGCGCAGGGACGTAAGTCGCTCTGCCTGACACGCAACCCTACCCACTCTCGAAGACAGGACTTCAGCCACAGAGATCACAGAGGGCATGAAGAAAATGATGAGTGCGAAATGATGAATGATGAATGACAGGCCGACTGATTCGTCATTCATCGTTCA
>JBOGOY010000852.1:0-2444 GCA_050748185.1 Pyrinomonadaceae bacterium | reverse complement strand
TCCGTGCCTTGCTCACACCGGAGCAGCAGCAGCGCTTCGACGCCAAGGCCGCCGAGCGCGACGCCCGGCGCGGCGAAGGGGGCGGGCGCGACGAACGCTAAAATCGAGACTTGAAAGATTCGGACAGATAGGATTCATCACGGAGACACCGAGACACCGAGCAGACATGGGTGAAAAGTACATGACGCCGTTCTTCGTCGCCGCTTCCTCTGTGCCTCCGTGTCTCGGTGGTTATGATCGTATCCCCTTTTCGTAAGTTTCGATTTAAGCGCGACGAGTTTTACCGAGGAGGGCGCGTCCGTCGCTCCCCACAGCGCGCCGTCGGTGTTCGATTCAAGGAGGGTACGGGCATGGGTGACTTACACGATCCGGTCAAGATACTCGCCAGACGTTTCGCGAGCCTTCCCCCACTCGCCAGAATGAACATCGCCGAAAGACTCCTGCGTTGGCGCGACGAAGAGTCGGCCTCGAAGGCGGACGCGCAACACCCGCGCGATCGTAGTTACAAGCGCGGGTTGAGCCTCCTCGAATTGTTCTGGAACGAAGTCGAAGCGGCTCACGACGACGGGCTGTATCCGACCAACCCGTTCACCGAAGAGCAGTCGCGCGTCTTTCGCTACCCGCCGCTGGCCGGTAGTTCGGGGCAACGCCCGGTTCATACCTGAACTAATTTCAGAGGTCGGCTGAAAAGTAAGTGCTAAGCCCCACAAGGGCGGTATTCAATAGCCCAGCGCACCGCACCGGGTTTCGGTCAATTGATCCGGCCAGCTCTAAAAGGACGACATTCGTCGCGTCACGGAAATCATTTCGCCCTTTCAGGGCTGAACCGACAGGTGGCGTGTTTCGTGGGGCGTCGCCCACGCTATTGAAGCTCGCCCCGGCGGGGCTTTTCAGACAAACTTCTTCACTCCTCATTCAGTCCACACCCCGCTTCGGGATTTTCGCGGCCTGTGCGAGAATTCTTGTTCTCATGGCAACACTGACACAGAGAGTGAGACGGGCGGGGGACCAGTCGCCCGCCGCGGGCCGCGATCTCGGCCGCCTCGCGGTGAGGTGCGCGGAACTGACGAAGCGCTACGCCGACGTGGTCGCGGTGGACGGGCTGAACTTGGAAGTGCGCGTGGGCGAGTGCTTCGGGTTGTTGGGACCGAACGGGGCGGGGAAGACGACGACCGTGGAAATCCTCGAAGGCCTGACCCCACCGGACGGGGGCACGGTCGAAGTTCTCGGCGAGGCTTGGGGGCGCGGGCGCGACCGCGATTTGCGCGAGCGACTCGGCGTGCAGTTGCAGGAGACGCAACTCTCCGAGAAAGTCACGGTCGAAGAGACTTTGCGCCTGTTCCGCAGCTTCTACCGGCGCGGTCGCGGCGTCGAAGCACTGCTCCGCCTCGTGTCGCTCGAAGAAAAGCGCGGGGCGCGCGTCGGCAAACTCTCGGGCGGGCAGCGGCAGCGGTTGGCGCTGGCGTGCGCGCTCGCGGGCGCGCCCGATCTGCTGTTCCTCGACGAGCCGACAACCGGGCTCGATCCGCAGGCTCGCCTGCAACTGTGGGACATCGTGGAAAATTTCCGCGCGGGCGGCGGCACGATCCTGCTGACCACACCCTACCTGGAAGAGGCCGCGCGCCTCTGCGACCGCGTCGCAATCATGGACCGCGGGCGCGTGATCTCGCTCGGCGCGCCGGCCGATCTCGTCGCGTCACTGGGCGCGGAGCAGATCATCGAGATCCGCGTCGCGGGCGAATTGCGCGAGCAGGAATTGGCGCGCCTGCCCGGCGTCACCGGGGTCCGCCGCAGAGATGAAGGCGCTTACTCTCTGACCGTCGGCCGTATCGCGCAAGCGCTGCCCGCAGTGCTCGGCGAACTCGCGCGGCAAGGGTTGAAACTCGAAACGCTGGCGACGCACGAGGCGACGCTCGAAGACGTGTTCGTGAGCCTGACCGGGAGGAACCTGCGCGATGAGTGAGGCGAACGAAACTTTCGACGGCGGGCGCGGCGTTGAACGCGGGCAGCAAAGCGAACGCGCGGGCGAGCGTGTGAGCCGCGCGGGGGGCGACGGACAAAGTGTGGAAAGCTATCGCCCGCTCGTCGAGTTGACGCTCGTCCGTATCCGCGAGTTCACGCGCGAGAAAGAAGCGGTCTTCTGGGTCTTCGTCTTTCCCGTCTTGCTCGCCTGCGCGCTCGGCATCGCTTTTCGCAACACCGGCCCGGAGAAGGTGAGCATCGCGGTCGAGGCCGCGCCGGGCGCGCCGGCCGGCGCGGTCGCGCAGGCCACCGCCGCGCTCGCGCAATCGCCCGGCGTCGAGGTGTTGACGCTTCCGCCCGAAGAATCGGCGCGCGCCCTGCGCGGGGGCAAAGTCTCGCTCGTGGTCGTCGTCGCGGGCGCGCCGGCCAACCCGAATGACGCGGCGCTCGTCGCTTCTGGGACCGAGCGGATGCGACAGGAA
>JBOGOY010000851.1:0-2448 GCA_050748185.1 Pyrinomonadaceae bacterium | reverse complement strand
CCTCAAGAATAACTCAACCGCTCTCCTTAGACTGTACACACCAACTCAGAAGTTCGAGCGACACCTCGCAAGGAGATGGCTTGCGCGCGCGCCAGAGGCTCGGCAGACGTGTGCCAACCCACTCAGCGCGAATCAGCCGCCAGAAAAAGAACCCGCCCTCTTTACCCGACAGAAGGCGCAACCAGACGCCCACAGGCGTGTGTAAAAAGAGGAGACACAAGAGATCATGACACGCATTTTGAAGTTCGCAGCCGTCGTCGTGACGCTGCTCGGTCTGGCGCTTTACTCCGGTAAGACCACGTCCGCCGATGGCGGCGACGTGATTTCAGTCATCGTCGAATTGCGTGAAGAGCCGGCCGCCATCTACGCGGCCCGGATGCGGCAGGGCGGCGCGGCCGTCTCGGACGAACAGTTGCAGGCCCATCGCGCGGGCCTCGGCGCGCGACAGGACGAATTTCTTCAAGCGCTAATCGCGCGTGGCGTCAGCGCCGCCGTCAGGACGCGCGACGTGAAAGGCTATGACGGCAACACCGCGGCGACGATTAGCCTGCGCTACACGCTCGTCTTCAACGGCCTCGCGCTCAACGTTCCCCGCGCGGCCGTGCCGGCCATCGAGACGATGCCGCAGGTGAAGAAAGTTCACCCGAACGGCCTGCTCTACACGATGCTCAACGCGAGTGTGGATTACATTCGCGCGCCGCAGGTTTACGGCGCGGTGCGCGAGTTGACTCCGTTCGACGATCTACGCGAAGGCTTTGAGGGACAAGGCATCAACATCGCCATCATCGACACCGGCATCGACTGGACCCATCCGATGTTCGGCGGCGACCCGACGCCGCCGCGCCTCGCCGTTGCGCCCGCCGTGGCAGCCGTTAACACGAACAGGAAAGTGATCTACTCGCTGCCACTGACCGACCTCGGCGCGGCCGACGGCTTCGGCCACGGCACGCACGTCGCCTCGACCGCCGCCGGTTATCTGGCGCAAGTGCCCGGCTCGGACGGGCTGCCGAACACTTCGGACGACATCCGCGTGCACGGCGTCGCGCCGCAAGCCAAGCTGATGTCTTACAAAGTGTGCAGCGACATTAAATCGACTGTCAGTCAGGTGCAGCCCATCGGCGGCTGCGAGCAGGCCGACACGATCATGGCGCTCGAAGACGCGGTCTCGCCGTTTACGATTAACGGCCTGTTGAAGCCCATCGCGCACGTCATCAATCTTTCTTTAGGCGGCGCGGGCGGCCCCAACAGTGCGACGGCGGTGGCTTCGAGCAACGCGGCGCTCGCCGGCGCGACGGTCGTCGCTTCCTCTGGCAATTCCGGCCCCGGCGAAGGCACGACGGGCGCACCTGCCGCCGGCACACACGTCATCTCCGTCGGCGCGAACACGCACCCCGGAGCGGTCAACGCCATCTGGTCCGTGGACGTGCTACAAGCTTCGGCGGTCAGCCCGACCACAATCGGCGCGGTCACGCCCGCAAACAACCTGCCCGCCGCAGCGGGCTTCAACCGCCTCAAGCTGTTCCCGATGGCCGGCACGCCCAACCCGCCCGCCGGCGCGTTGGCGCAGCGCTACGTCTTCGTGGATAACCCGGCGGTGACGTGGCCCGCGAACGTGCGCGGGCGCATCGCGCTCGTCAAGCGTTCGGGGTTGCCGACCGCGCCCTTCGCTTATATTTCCAACATGGCCGCGGCCTCCGGCGCGGTCGGCGTCATTCTCATCAGCACGCTGGAGAACCCGACGGCCGTCGCGGGCAGCATCCCTTCGGCAAACATCTCGGCCGCCGAGGGCGAAGTCCTGATTGATGCTCTCTCCGCGACCGACAACAACAGCATCGATCCGCCCAACGGCACGCTCTCCGCGCTTCCCGTCCGCCTGAACCCCGTCTTCAGCGACACGTTTCAGGGCGAGATGGCGGGCTTCAGTTCGCGCGGCCCCGTGCGCGGCCTCGGACAAGTGAAGCCCGACGTTTCCGCGCCCGGCGTAGCGGTGCTCGCCGCGTGTCCGCCGGCCAGTCTGCTCGGCGCGCTCGCCGCCGTGAGCACGCCGACGGCCCCGAACTACATCGCCATTGACGGCACCTCGATGTCTTCGCCGCACACGGCCGGCGCAGCGGCGCTGATCAAACAGGCGCACCCGGACTGGACGCCGGACATGATCCGCACCGCGCTCATCAACACCGCGATGAACATGCGGAACCAGTCAGGCACGCCGAAGCCCGAAGGTTTGACGGCGGATTCAATCATCGCGCAGGGTGGCGGCCTCGTAGATGTGCCCGAAGCTCTGCGCGCGAAGGCGTTGATGGGTGTCGCGGGCGACGGCAACGCCACGCCCGCGATTCTCGGCAGCCACTCTTACGGCGAAGTGCCCGTCGTCAACAGCCGCGTGACGCACACCGCGCCCGTGTCGGTCACGATTCGCGACCTTTCGGGTCAGGGCGGAACCTACAA
>JBOGOY010000850.1:0-2460 GCA_050748185.1 Pyrinomonadaceae bacterium | reverse complement strand
GCCCGACGCCGCGCGATCCGCCGGTGACGACGGCCACGCGGTCGCGCAACAAATTTTGCGGAAGCGGAAGGTTAATTCGGTTATCTTCAGTCATCTTGTGTCCCGTGTTCTATATGCCGCGCAACGCGCTCTGCATCTTGGTGTGTTCTGCATATAGCACATACTTATTCAGATATTCCTGACGAAGCAAGGTGTGGAGCGCACGGCGGCTCCAACCCCACTTGATGCTATGGTATATCTAATCGTCACACCTGACTGCTAAGCCTAGTCTCTCGACAGCGGAGCGCGCTCGATGATTCAACCACATAACCGGCGTAAACTGAATCTGACAAAAATAATTTCCTGCCTCTACCTGCTCACCCTCATCTCGTTTATCCCCGTCGCGGCGCAGCACGGCGACAGCGATAAAAATGCGGCGGCGGACAAGTTAAGAGAAGAGGCTGAGCGCTTAATCACGGAGGGGACGAAAGAGTCGCTCGAAAAAGCTATCAGTAAAATCTTAGCCGCCGCGTCGCTTTACCGGGCCGCCGCTAATAAAGCCCTCGAGGCCGACTCGCTCAACTCCATCGGCGTCATCTACAGCAACCTCGGCGAGCAACGGCAGGCGCTCGACTACTTTGCCAGATCATTGTCTCTCTATCGAGAAAGCGGCGACCGCGGCGGGCAAGCCGTAGAACTCAATAACATGGGCAGCGTCTATGAAGCTCTCGGTGAGCTACAGCAGGCGCTCGACAGTTACGCTCAGGCGCTGCCGCTCTTGAAGGCCGTTAATAATCTCACAGGCCAAGCGACGACGCTCAATAATATTGGTCTTCTCTATTTTACGTTAGGCGAAAGGCCGAAGGCGCTTGCCTACTTTGAGCAATCTTTGTCGCTCCATCAGGCCGCCGGTAATGGCGGGGGCGAAGCCGTCACGCTGACCAATATCGGCGACATCTATTTCGCACAGGACGAGAACGAGAAGTCGCTCAAGTATTACGAGCGGGCGCTGCCGCTTTATCGCGCCGCCGGCGACCGCCGGAGCGAAGCCGTCACGCTGAGTCAGATCGGACAGGTCTACGCCGATTCGGGTGATCTGAAGAAGGCGGTTGATTACTACGGGCAGGCGCTGCCGCTCAGCCGCGCCGTCGGCGACCGCGGTGGTGAAGCTCTGACGCTCAGCAAAGTCGCTACGGCTTTCCGTGTGCTCGGCGAGCAACGAGAAGCGGTAGAGACTTTCCAACAGGTCTTGCCCCTGTACCGAGCCATCGGCGATCGAAGCGGTGAAGCGAGAACGCTCTTTAACATCGCCTTCAACGAAAGGGGGATCGGCGAACTCAACCGCGCGCTCGTCCACATCGAAGCCGCCCTCACGATTCTGGAATCTTTGCGCGGCGGCATCGGCAGTCAGGAATTACGCTCGTCCTATTTCGCCACCGTGCAGGACTATTATGAGTTCTACATTGACCTGTTGATGCGGTTGCACAAGCAGCAGCCGTCGGCGGGCTTTGATGGCAGGGCGTTGGAGGCGAGCGAACGAGCCAGAGCGCGTTCTCTCTTGGAGACGCTCGCCGAAGCCGGCGCGGACATCAGGCAGGGCGTTGATCCGGATTTGCTCGAACGCGAGCGGGCTTTGCGTCAGGAACTAAATGCGGTACGGCAAGAACAAGTCAAACTCCTGAACAATCGACACACTGACGAAGCGGCTGCGGCCCTCGCCCAAGAACTGGCCGCGCTGACAAACGAGTTTCAGCAGGTAGAAGCGCGGATTCGTCAGACCAGCCCGCGCTATGCGGCGCTCACACAGCCGCAGCCACTCTCCGCGCGGGAGATTCAACAACAACTCCTCGATCCCCAGACGCTCCTGCTGGAATATTCGCTCGGTTGGGAGCGAAGCTATTTGTGGGCTGTCACCCCACATTCAATTAAGACCTATGAACTTCCCAAAGGCGCCGAAATCGAAGACGCGGCCAGAGAGTTGTACACGCTGTTGAGCGATGCCCGCCGATGGTCGCACGACGCCAGCGACCCGATCCCCGCACCGGCGACGGTGCCGAGACTGAAGGCGGCGTGGAAGCGCGGCATGATCGAACGGCCCAGCCGGCGCTCGACGGCCGCCCCCTCGACGTTCATCGCCACGTCCCAGCTGCCGGTGCCATAGCCGACGAGCAGCAGCCCGGCGACCGCCAGCGGCAAGGCCGACCGCTCACCGGCACCGGCCGCGAGCAGGGCCAGCCCCAGCCCGTCGACGACGGCCGCCACGGTCACCACGCGCCTCGCACCGAACCTCTGCACGAAGCCGCCGCTGGTCGGCAGGGCCAGCAGGGAACCGACGGAGACCGACAGCAGCAGCAGGCCGAGGCGGCCGGGGTCGAGGTCGAGCGACTCGCGCACGGCGGGGATTCGTGAGGCCCACGTCGCGAAGGCGAAGCCGTTGAGGAAGAAGGTCGCGAGCACGGCGGCCCGCGCGGCGTGGAGGTC
>JBOGOY010000849.1:0-2461 GCA_050748185.1 Pyrinomonadaceae bacterium | reverse complement strand
GTTCAGCAGCGAAGACCTCCCGACGTTCGGCCGACCGATGATCGCCAGCTTGATCTCGCGCGGGCTCTGCGGCTCGTCTTCGGCCGCAGCCGCGCGCGGCGGGAACTGCGCGACGACGGCGTCGAGTAGATCGCCGACGCCGCCGCCCTGCTCAGCCGAGACGGGAACTACGTCCGCGAACCCGAAGCGATGAAACTCGCCCGCGTCGGCTTCGAGGCGCGTCGCGTCCGCCTTGTTCCCGGCGATAACGACCGGCTTGCCGGTTCCGCGCAGCAGGCGCGCCAACTCCTCGTCGAGCGGGGTGATGCCGGCGCGCACGTCCACCACCCAGACGAGCGCGGCTGCTTCTTCGATCGCGGCCTCGGCTTGCTTCAAAATGTTCGCCGGGATCACGGCGTCGTCATCGGGGACGATGCCGCCCGTGTCCACCAGCGAAAAGCGGCGGCCAAGCCACTCGGTCTCGCCATAGATGCGGTCGCGCGTGATGCCCGGCTCGTCGCCGACGATCGAGCGCCGCTCGCCGATCAGCCGGTTGAAGAGCGTGGACTTGCCGACGTTCGGACGCCCCACGATCGTCACCAGCGGCAACGGCTCTCGCGCCACCGCCGCTCCTCCCGCTTCACTCTCTGGAGAATTCATGGAGCAGATGATGTCTGCCTTGCCGATCATTTTCAAGTGGCGACACAAACCCAGATACTTTTACTGCACGAGGGCGGCGCGCGACGAAGCATCTGATTTTCTCCGCGACTCTCTGTGCGGCCTCCGCGCCTCTGCGGTAAATCCTCTCTCGACAACTCAACTGTCGAGTATAAAGAGACACTGCTCCGACTCCCTTTCGTCTCTGCGCCCGCCGGGGTTAGTATCACCCCGCCTGATTTAACGATACCCTCACGAGGCACACATCATGCACTGGCCCCTCTCACTCACGAAGCTACTGCTCGGAAACCGCCCCGCCAAATTTGCAGGGACCAACACGCCCCCGGCCGCGCACCTCGCGCTCGGTGCCCGAGGTGAACGTCTCGCCGCGACGTTTCTCGAACGCGCGGGCTACCAACTCGTCGCCGCCAACTTCAAGCTGCCCGTCGGGCGCACTCTGCGCGGCGCACTGGTCCAAGCCGAGATCGACCTCATCACCTACGACGCCGACGGCACGCTCTGCTTCATCGAGGTCAAGACGCGCCGCTCTGACTGGTTCGCCGCGCCCGAAGCCAATGTCGATCTCAGGAAGCAGCGTCAGATCAGCCGCGCCGCGCGGGTTTATCGCCGCATGTTCGGCGTCGCGGACGAAGCGTACCGCTACGACGTGGTCGCCGTGATCATCCCGGAACCGATTGAAGAAGAGCCGGAGCCGATGCCGCGGGTCGAACTGTTAAAGAATTTCTGGACCGACGCGAAGTTTCGCAAGCGACGCTGGGAAGATTACGAATAACAACCAACGGTCCACGCCGCCGCAAGTTCCCCTCACTAAACCGAAGAGCATAAGACTAGGACATGGGATTTTCACCACGGAGGACACAGAGGGAATGATGAGTGCGAAATGATGAATGATGAATGACAGACCAACTGCTTTTCATTCATCATTCATCATTCATCGTTCATCATTCCCTCTGTGTCCTCCGTGTCCTCCGTGGTTCAATCTCCCGTCCCAATCTTTGATGGTTCGATTTAGCAGGACGGCAGGCGCGCAAAATGAAAGGGGAAAGCGGAAGGGTTGGTGCTCCTGCGAACACATGCCCTTCCCACTTTCCCCTTTCCCCTTTCGCCCTTCCCCTTTTACTTGCTCTCGGCCTTCTCTTCACGGACGAGCGGCCCGGCGTTCTTCACGTGCCGGTCGAACCAGTTGAGCATCTCGTAGAGGACGTGCTCGGTTGACTCGCGCGCGGCGTAGCCGTGCGATTCAAGCGGCAGCATCACGAGGCGCACGGTACCCCCGTTGCCGCGGATGGCTTGGTACATCCGCTCGGACTGCATGGGGAATGTACCAGTATTATTGTCTGCTTCGCCATGGACCAAGAGGATCGGCTCTTTGATCTTGTCGGCGACCATGAAGGGCGAGACCTTGAGGTACATGCCGGGCGCTTCCCACAGAATGCGCCGCTCGCTCTGGAAGCCGAACGGCGTCAGCGTCCGGTTGTAAGCGCCGCTGCGGGCGATGCCGGCGCGGAACAAATCCGAGTGCGCCAATAGATTGGCCGTCATGAACGCGCCGTAAGAGTGTCCGCCGACGCCGACGCGCTCCGGATCGGTGACGCCCATCTCGGCGGCTTTATCGATTGCGGCTTTGGCGCTCGACACGATCTGATCGACGTAGGTGTCGTTGACTGTCTCAGGGTTGCCGACGACCGGCATCGTCGCGTTGTCGAGCACGGCGTAGCCCTGCAACAGAAAGAACAGGTGTGACGGCCCGGTAATCGAAGTGAAGCGTTGTGTCGAACCGGAGACTTGGCCCGCGGTGCTGGCG
>JBOGOY010000848.1:0-2461 GCA_050748185.1 Pyrinomonadaceae bacterium | reverse complement strand
ATCCACGCCCGATCGAGCCCCCTCAGCGCGCGACGCATCCACAGGCGCGAAGCGAAACGCGCGCGAAAGAATTCACCGGAGTAAGGCGCGAGCTTCGCCACATCGCCGGTCGTGAGGTAGTCGGCCGCGATGCGCGACGCGAGGTGCGACAGACGGAGGCAAGGGTCCAACCCGCCCGCCGTCAGCGGCGAAACCGCGCCCGCCGCGTCGCCGACCAATAGCCCCCGCCCGTTCGCGATCCGCCGTAACACGCCGCCCACCGGGATGCGCCCGCCGCGTCGCTCGACGGTTCGCGCTGCGCTCAAATCAACGATCCCCTTCGCGCTCTCGCGAAACTCCGCCAACGCCCGCACGGGGTCGAACCGCGCCGCGTAACCGCCGACGCCGAGGTGCGTCTCTTCGCCGTCGTGGACGATCCACGCCAAATAGCCGGGCGCAAGCCGCGGATCGAGGAAACAGTGGAAGCGCGGCGGCCCTTCGAGCGGGACGTTCGCGAGGACTTCTTCGACGCCGACGATCCACTCGCGGTTCTCGTCGAGCCCGAGGTCGCGCGCCACGCGCGAGCGAGCGCCGTCGGCCCCGACGAGGTAGCGCGCCCGTACCAGATGCTCGCGCCCGCCGCGCGTCTCCAGCCGCACCTGCAAATTGAATTGCGCCGCCCCCGCGCAGCCGGCATAGCGGGTCTCGGGGGACCAAGCGACGCCGGCGCGCCGGCACTCCGCGAGGCAGCGCAAATAGAGTTCTTTCATCCGCCCGACGCGGAACTCGTCGTGTCGGCTGGCTAAATCCAGCGGGCGACGAGCGGGCGAGTAGAGCGTGACGTGCCGCACTGGGGGACCAAGACAGTCTTCCGGCAACCGGAAATCTTCGAGCGTCCGCCTGACGAAGATGCCGGTCGTATGCACCTGCTCGTCCAGTGCCCGCTTGCGATCCACCAGCAACACGCCCAAGCCCCGCTCGGCCAGCAAGCGCGCGCACTGCAACCCGCCGAGGCCCGCGCCGATGACGACCACGTCGTATGTCTCTGCTCCGTTCATCGCCACCCTTCGTGAGTCTGTAGTTCTCGAAAGCCCACAGCGGACGCTACCGGTAAAGAGCTTTATTTCATAAAGCAAGCAGGCAAAAAATTTTGGCGACTACTGCTCGCGCGTGGCGCGGATGAGCGCCTCCATGTGGCCGAGGTAGCGTTCGAGCGCGCGGCGGCCGGCGGCCGTCAGGCGGTACTCGGTCTTTGGCGTCCGTCCCTCAAAAAACTTCTCGCAGGCGACGTATTCGGCTTCTTCGAGTTTGCGCGCGTGGACGCTCAGGTTCCCGTCCGTCGTCTTCAGCAATCCTTTCAGTTCATTGAACGACAGAGACTCGTTAACGGCGAGCGCGCTGACGATGCCGAGCCGGAGCCGCTCGTGGATCAGGCGATCCAATTCGGTCGCAGCAGCGGCCGCGCCCTGTCCGCCGGCGGGCGCGGTGGTGGTGGAGGTGGTGGTGGAGGGGGCGGTGGATGCGCCGCTCACGGCGCGCAGTGTCCTCTGCGCGGCCGCGCGGTCGCGCGTCGTTCCCTTTTTGAGTGCACCCTGTTTAGCCACCGTGCCTCCTCGCGATCAAAACGCCGAAGACGACGTGCAGCCCGCCGAACCCGGCGGCCAGCAGCCAAGGGGACCAAGCCGACGGGCCGAAGAGCGCCACCGTGCCGAGGGCGAGAAAGCACAGGCCCATCACGGGCACGATCCTAACTGAAAACGCGCCACCGGTGATGACGCCAGCGCCATACAGCAGCAACCAAGTCGCCGGGATCGTGTCCACCCGCCCGGCGCGGAACAGCGCAACGGTCAGGAGCGAGCCGACGAACAGCGGCGGCGCGAGGTTCAAGGCCAATTTACGACCCGGCTTAGACCACAGCGTTTGACCCGCCCGGCGCGCCTTCCGGGCCATCGCCCACGCCGAGATGGCGAGCGACAGCGCCGCTTCCGCGAGCCACACCGCCAGCCACAGGCGCGGGCGCGGCTGTTGGGCGGCGACGTAGCTGGCAATGAACGCCGTCACGCCGATCGCGCACTGGCCCCAGCCCGAGACGGCGGTGAATGACGCGGCGCTCTCCATCGTCTCGCGGATGAAGCGCAGGTTGTCCATCGCGCGCGCGTGCAGAGCGGGCGGCTCGGAATCTTCGACGGGTCGTAACTGCGGGCGCTCCGGTCGGAGCAATTGAACGACGGCCATGCCCGGCACGATACCCGCATATCCAAAGCCTGTCAAGTTCTTTGTGGCGCAAAGCAAAAACCAGACGGCGGGTTTGTGTCACCACCGGCGTCGAAGTTGAATTCGCCGATTTGAACTGATGTTAAGTACTAAGCGGTGATGGCAGACCCTGTCCATGAGCCTGCGGAGCAGGCGACAGAGGCGTGCCCGCGCCGCCGCGCCTGCTGTCGTCCGCTGACGCGGACTCGCGCGGTGTGGGGACGCGGCC
>JBOGOY010000847.1:0-2465 GCA_050748185.1 Pyrinomonadaceae bacterium | reverse complement strand
GGTGTGGGGATGCCGCCCGACGGCGCGGCCGCGCCGCTGCGAGTGCGCGCCGGTTTCAAGCGTGGCGGCGGCGGTTGGTCCCCTGGCTCGACATCGGATTGCGTCGTCGGGCGCACCGGCGCGACAAAGCGATAGCCTCGCTTCGGCACGGTCTCGATATACTTCTGCCCGCCCTCCGCTTCGCCAAGCGCCTTTCGCAGCATGAAGATCGTGACCGAGAGGTTGCCTTCTTCGACAAACGTCCCCGGCCACACCTTGCCCATCAAAATTTCCTTCCCGAGCGTGCGCCCGCCGCCCTCGATGAGCGCGAGGAGAGTCTCGAAAGCTTTAGGTGTCAGCGGCACGATCCCGCCGCCGCGGCGCAGCAAGTGTTCCGCCGCGTCCAGTTGAAAAGGCCCGAATTCGTAGAGAGGAGAAGCCTGCTTGCTCATCGGACTTAAGTTTTCTTTAAGAAAACTTTAAGCAACGCTAAAAGATTTTCCGCTGGCGGGTCGAGTATTTTCTGCCGCGTCATGGAGTGTCAGTTAATGAATAAGGAGTGCGGCCCGCTCTTGAATCGGTCGCATTCTAGTGTTAAGCGCGGTGACAAGGCAAGAAGTGGTCCGGGCCGATAGCTAAGGCTGGCTCTTGGGTCGCCCAGTTTGAGCTATCGGGCGTTCTGGTCCCCCACTCAGACAGGAGGTTGAACCGATGTCCGTCAAAGTACTTTCGCTCGTCGTGACAGGATTCTTATTCTGCGCTGTGAACACCGCGCCGGTCCATTCCGCAATCCGCACCGATGGCCAGCCGCCGATCGAAGAGATCAAAGCCAAAGTTCTGAAGCACGGCACCGGCGCGAAGGCCCGGGTCAAGGTGAAATTGATGGACGGGACCAAGCTCAAGGGCTTGATCAGCGCGGCCGGCGAAGAGTCGTTCGTCCTGACGAACGCGAAGACGAAACAGACTACGACGGTTGCCTACCGCGAAGTCAGAGAGGTCAAGGGGCAGGGGATGTCGCGCGGAGCCAAGATCGGGATCGGGGTGGCCGTCGGCGTCGGCATCGCCGCCGTCGCGGTCGGACTCGCTTGCAAAGACTTTGAGATTTTCCCGCGTCAATAAACGCGCCCGCTCGCCGGAGGTGTCGCCATGAGGCTCAAACGAAATCTCTCTATCGCGCTCGTCGCCAGCTTGCTCTGGACTCTTCTCAGCGTGCCGGCGACAGCACAAGACACCCCGACCGTGAAACTGTCGCCGGAAGCTGAGAAGATCAAAGCCGGCGTCGCCCGTATCGGCAGCGGCCTGAAGGCGCGCGTCAAGGTCCGACTCCAAGATGGGACCAAGCTACAAGGCTTCGTCGAGGGCATCGGCGACCAGAGCTTTGCCGTGGTACGGACAGACAACGGGCGTCTCGGCGAGAGAACCGTGATCGCTTACGAAGAGGTCACGCAGTTGAAGGCCAAAGGCGTCTCGCTTGACTGGCTGCGGGTCGCCGCCGGCACCGCCAAAGGCTTACAGATTTTGCATGGAATCTTAAAAGGTATTGGTCCCCTCCGGCTGCCGCCACAGCCGCGCCGCTAAATTTCACTTCTCCCGTGAGCCACCGCAAACGGAAGAGCGCTCTCGGTCGCGCCATCGCGCCAACCTGTCGAAGAAGGAGAAAGTCATGTCAAGGAAATATTCGTCGTTCATCGTCGCCCTCGCCTGGTGCTGTAGTTTGTTTGCCACTCCGATGTTTACTCTCGCCGCGGACTCCGACAATCAAGGGCGGGGCGGCCGAAAGCCCGTCAAGGTTATGACGCGCAACCTCTATCTTGGGGCCGATCTCTTGCCGGTAGTGTCCTCGCCCACCCTCAATCATCTCCTCGCCAACGCCGCGGCCACCTTCGCGCGCGTCGAGGCCACGGACTTTCCGGCGCGGGCAAAGCTGCTCGCGAGAGAGATCTGCGACACGGAACCGGCGCTCATCGGACTGCAAGAAGTGGCGCTCTGGCGGCGCGGCGATTTCGGCGTCCTCGACGGCCCCGGCACCCCGGCCACGATCGTCCTCTACGACTTTCTGCAAAGCCTGCAAAGCGAACTCAACGCGCTCGGGTTGGAGTATTCCGTCGTGGTGGCGCAGAGCGAATTCGACGCCGAAGTGCCGAGCGCGCTCGGCTTCGATCTGCGCGTCACTTTGCGCGATGTGATCCTCGCCCGCGCAGACCTGTCGCCGAACAAGCTCAGCCTGACCAACCCCCAATCGGCGAACTACCTCACCACTTTCGTCTTGATGACGATTGCCGGACCCATCACTTTGAGGCGTGGCTGGACCTCGGTTGACGCAACGATGAAAGGGCGCAGCTTCCGTTTCATCAACACGCACCTTGAGTCGTTCGATCCGCAATTGCGCTTTGGCCAGTCGTTCGAATTGCTGGGCGGGCCGGCCAACACCACGCTGCCAGTGGTCCTCGTCGGCGATCTCAACTCCGGCCCCGCCGAGGCTGGAC
>JBOGOY010000846.1:0-2467 GCA_050748185.1 Pyrinomonadaceae bacterium | reverse complement strand
CACCGAGAACTTCGACGACGAGACGCCGCCGGCACTGCCGGTCGGCTGGTCCACGCTCGCGACCGCGCCCGGCGGTAAACCGTGGGCGACGACCAGCGCCTTTAGCGACACGGCGCCGAATTCCGCCGCCACGGTGGCCGACGTTCAGGGGACGACGACGCCCACCTGTACCGGCGGTCAGGGCGGCGCGACTCTCACTTCCGAGCCCATCGCGATTCCGAACCCGCCGACGGAAGGAATCAACCGTTCCGTCCAGTTGCGGTTCAGGAATTTCTTCAACCTCGAAACAGGGTTTGACGGCGGGGCGCTGGAGATCAGCATCAACGGCGGAGCCTTCCAAGACATCATCGCCGCCGGCGGCAGCTTTGCCAGCGGCGGTTACAACGCGACGCTGCTTGTCGATCCCAATAATCCTTTGAGCGGGCGGCGAGTCTGGACGGGTAATTCGGGCGGGTTCATCACCACGCTCGTCAACCTGCCGAGCAGCGCCAACGGCCAGTCAGTGCAATTCAGATGGCGCACCGGGTATGACGGGTGCGTGACGCCGGCCAACGGCGGGATGCGGATCGACACGATCTCTATTTTCGGCTCGTCGCGCATCTGCAACTCTTGCGGAATTCCGAGGATCGTCACCACGACGGTGCTGACACGTGTCGGTGGCAATGTTCAGGCGGACATCACCATCCAGAATCAGGGAACCGGCGTCGCTAACGGCGTCACCCTGACACAGGCAAGGTTGAGTCCGCCGACCACCGACGGCGCGCCGCTTCCGCAAATCTACGGCGACCTCGGGCCGGGCCAGTCGGCCACCAGAACCGTCACTTTCTCGGGGACGAATAATCTGCCGGGGGCGGTAAGAGTGTTGCAACTGCGTGGCACGTACAACGGCGGCGCGGTCTTCACCAGTGCAAGGAGCGTGAGACTTCCCTGACGGGACAACTATCAAGCACGGATCGTGTTTCAGATTTATGTTGCCACGTTCGGCAGCCGCGAAAAATCAAGGCTCAGATTGCGGTCGGCATAAAATTTGAAACACGATCCAAGAAAGGAACACTATGAAACTCAAACAACTGATGCTGGCGGCGTTTGCGCTTGCCACGCTGCTCTTATTGCCGGCGGCCACACAGGCCGACCCGCTGGTCTTTGACAACAGCCCGCCCGTGATCGTCACCGGCCAAGGCAGCACCGTGATGTTTTCGATCACGATCAGAAACGATGGTCCCGGCACGTTGACGATTACGGGCGCCGAGTTCGGCGGCTTCACGAGGATCATCGGGGGCATGGGGGATGCCGGAATCGAGCCCGACATCCTTCCGTTCTTCGAAAACTTCGTGCTCTTCGATCCCGAGTTTGAGACGGGCGAAAGCCGTTCCGGCGTCGCCCTGAGCGTCACGATCGGGCCGGACGTGGCGTTTGGCATCTATCGGGGTCTGTTCACGATCTTTTACGACGGAGCGCCACCGGGGGGGCAGATCGTTGCACAGGACTTCACCGTGAACGTCGTCCCGGAGCCGGCCACGATGGTGCTGCTTGGCACCGGGCTGGCGGGCGTTGTGGGGGCGAGACTTCGCCGGCGGCGGCGAGGAGGGGACCAAAACACATAGACTCGAACTAAGCTGGCGTGGTCAGAGTGCGGTTCGTCCCGTCAGGCGACAAACAAGAAAAGGCTGGTGGATTAACTCTCCGCCGGCCTTTTCTGCTTTCGCCTTCCCGCTAACTTGGGGCGCGGCGGCGGCAGCGTGGTGGCTCTATTCCCTGCCGATGTGATGACACTTGAACGCCGCGTTCTATAAAACAGAAATTACCGGCCACCTTCCACCTTCCACCCCCGCACGGCGCGCGTCACTGCGTCGGCCGCGCGTTCGGATGCGCCGCCCGCGCCCAGCTTCGCGACCGCGGCGCGCAGTCGGTCGCGTTCCGCGGCGTTCCGCGCGGGCTCAAGCAATTTAAGTAACTCTCCCGCCAAAGTCTCGCCGGTGAAGTCGTACTGCATCAATTCCGCGGCGAGGCGTTCGCCCGCGATGAGGTTGACGAGGCCGAAGTGCTCCACGTCGATCAGCGGGCGCAGCGTATGCCAGTTCAGTTTCGATTCCTTATAGACGATGACGAGCGGCGTGCCGACGAGCGCGGTTTCGAGTGTCGCGGTGCCGCTGGCGACCGCCGCGGCGTCCGACGCGGCGACCGCCTCGCGCGTTTCATGCTCAACGACGTGCAACGCCCGTTGAAGTCGTCGGGGCAGGGGACCAGTGTCCCAGATGATCTCGCCGGCCTCGCGGCGCGTGCGCGTCGGGGCGAGCGGGATGACGAATTGCGCGTCGGGCCTCGCCGCCGAGACGCGCCGCGCCGCGTCGAGCATCGGCGGCAGGATGCGCGCGAACTCTTTGCGGCGGCTGCCGGGCAGCAGCGCGACAAGCGGAGCCGACTGGTCCAGCCCGTGCCGCCGTCGGAACTCCGCGCGGCCGTAGCG
>JBOGOY010000845.1:0-2475 GCA_050748185.1 Pyrinomonadaceae bacterium | reverse complement strand
GTGCCACACTTGCGCGTACCAGTTCAACAGGCCGGTCTGATCGACTTCGCTTCGCAGCAGCCGCTCGCGCACGAACAGCAGATTGTCGTCGCGCTCCCGCGCGCGCCGCGAAAAGAACAACTCTTCGCAGAGGCGGTCAACCTCATCGGCCCCGCGCACGCGCAAATCTTCGGCTATCGTCCGGCAGAGCCGCTGCGTCAGATACGGATGGCCGCCCGTCCAATACAGCACGCGCCGAAGCAGGGCAGTCCCGGCTCCGCCCGCGCGCCTCAGTCCTTCGGCGAGCGGCGCGGCTTCCGTCTCTGTGAAGTCGGAGAGATCGATGCGCTGTCCGACGTTGAAGGGCGTCGTGCGCGTGTCGCGGATCAGATCGGAGGGTGTCGCCACGCCGAGCAGACAGAAAGTCAAACTCGTCCGAAAGTTGTAGAACTTGCGAATGCCCGCGAAGAATTCGTCGGTCGAGAATGGCAGGCTGCGAATGGCGTCAATCTCGTCAATGAACACGACGACGCGCCCGGCGGTGCGCGGCAACGCCACTTCGCGCACGGCCTGAATCCAGCGTTGCAGCGGGCTGAGATATGTGTGGCCGAGCCAGAACTCCAGCAACTCATCTTCCAGATTGAGCTGCTCCCCGATCATGTTAAGCAGGCCGCAGTACCACTGTTCGACATTCAGATTTTGCCCGACGCCCGTCAGATCGAGGACGACGACATTAACGCCCTCCGCCCCCAAGCGCGCGGCGGTGCGAATCATCAAACTGGACTTGCCCATTTGCCGCGCGGTCAGCACGTAGCAGAACTTCCCCTCGACCAATCCCTCGTACAACTCTCCATCGGCCCGCCGCACGACGTAGCACAGCGCATCGCCCTGCAACGTCCCGCCAACCACGTAGAAGTTGGCCGCCGCGTCCATCACAGGCTCGATAGTGATGAGGTTCATAGTAAATGCCGCTTCAGGTAGGCCGCGTAAAGTTGACAGCGCGGCTGCGCTTCCGGCGCGGCGTCGCCGGTCAGTAAGCCCGCGCTGTGCAGACGATAAAAGTTGTCCCTTGTGAGTTGCGCCTTGCCCTGTAACACGCCCCGCATCGCGTCGCAGAGCGTCGCGTCCTGCGCGAGCGACAGCAGCAGGCGGCGCAAGTGATCGCCGAACAGACCGTCATCGTGCGCCGCTTGCGCTTCTATCTCGGCCAGCGTTAGTCCCTGCGCGGCCATCTCGTACAAACCGCGTTGCGCCAGAAAGGGATGCCCGCCTACCAACTTGAAATAGCGCGCCACTTCGTCAGGCTCGCGCAGCGGAGATTGATAACGGCGGTTGAGTTCGCTTACTTGCTCGCGCGTGAAGTCCGCGAGCGCGAGCCGCGTGCCGACGTTGAAGGGCGATTGGTTCAGGTCTGTGATGAAGAGATGCGCTTCGGTCGCGTAGGCGATGGCGAGCGTGAATCGCCGCCAGTGACCTGCGGGGTCGAGCGCGCGCTTGTTGTGCCACGAGCGAAAGAGGCCGAAGACCTCGCTGCCGAAATCACAGGCGAAGAGCCGGTCCACTTCGTCCACCCCCCAGACAATCGGCGACGTGATCGCGCCAAACATTTCGCGCCGCAAGTAACGCTCGAAGTTGATACTCGGACTGAGGTGCGGATTCCACAACGGCGCGGGCGGCGCGGCGAGGTCAAGCTGATCGGCGATGGATTCCGCCAGCATCAGAAACAGTTTTTCGATTGATTCCAGATACGCGGCATTGAGGTTTTGAAAATCGCTCAGAATAATTTTCGCCCCTGCCGCGCGCGCTTCATCCAACCCGCGCGCCAGCAGCGACGTTTTGCCCACCTGTCGCGGCCCCTTCACCAGCACGATACTGTCTCGCCGCGCAATGGCCGCGCGGAATTTCTCGTCCGCCGGGCGCGTTAAATAAACTTCGGAATCCAACGGCAGCGCGCCACCGACCGGCTGCCACTCCGCGCGGGAATCGCACGCGGGCGTGGCGACGTGGGTTTCAGTTCTGAACGTCCGCGGCGCTGCGGTTGCGTCCCGGACAGCAGCCACAAATCGATAGCCGCGTCTGGGCACGTTCTCGATGTAGTGCGTTTCATCGCGCCCTTCACCGAGAGCTTTTCGGATGGTCATAATGTTGACGGCCAGATTGTTTTCTTCGACGAAAGTGTTGGGCCACACCGCCTGCATCATTTCCTCTTTGTTGACGAGGCGTCCCGGATTGCACACCAGCAAGCGCAGCATTTCATAAGCGTGCGGCGTCAAAGGCACAGGCACCGCATCGCGCAACAACAGTCCCGCCCCCGTGTCCAAACGAAAGGGACCGAACTCGTAAATGTGGCGCGCTGTTCCGTTCATTGCTGTCAGCTAAGTAATCTTGGAGGTAGTGGCTCAACCGCGAGAGGTCAGCACCGCGCGTCGGTAGCGGGCGGACTCTTGTCAGAACCGCCTGCGGTAGCGGGCGGTCAGCAGAGCGACGCCCAGAGAG
>JBOGOY010000844.1:0-2479 GCA_050748185.1 Pyrinomonadaceae bacterium | reverse complement strand
GTTTATTGACACCTCGGCTGAGAACGGCATCGGGTACTGGTACATTGTCTGCGCTGTGAACGCTGCCGGGGCTGAAACTTGCAGTGCGTCCATCTATGTTGAGCCCGTCGCCTCGCCGTTCAGCAACCTCGATTATCTGTACGCCCACTTGCCTGAGTTCTACAGGAGCGTCGATGCCGAGAACGGGGGGCTTTTCCTAAGACGGTTCCTCGGGTGGTTCGGCGGCGAATTGGATCGTTTCGACGCGACGGTTGACAACTTTCACCGGATGGTAGCCCCTGAGACGGCTACGGAAGAGTTCATTGATTACTTCCTGTGGGCGCTGTTCGGGTGGGGATGGTTTCCAGTTTGGTTCACGCTCGCGCAAAAGCGGCAGTTCTATGCCGATGTGGCTGAGCATTATGCCCGGCGGGGAACGCGCGCCGGCATCGAAGGGATTCTCGATGCCTTCGGGCTTCGCTCGCGGGTGATTACGCGCCCGCTCTTTTGGGGCGAAGCCGTATGGGGAGAGGACGACTGGACTACGACCGGCCCGCTCGGGATCGTGGTTCAGATTTTCCCGCAGGCGGCGGCTCTCCCAGAGGATTTTACTTTCTGGGGCGAGTTTCTTTTCGGAGAGTCGCACGTCGCGACACCGAGCCTGACGCTTGAGCGCGCGGACTATGAAGGGTTGCTGAGGTTCAGCCAGCCCATCGGTCAGTACATCGTGATCGAAGAGAAAACTGCACAGTAGGAGAACTGTATGTCGAGACAGGTCTTAATCGCTTCATACCAGCCGGACGTGAACGGCCCGACTTACGGGCGGGTGAGCGATCCGGTCGATTTCATGAACTCTCAAGGTTACGCGCACGAGCACGTTGAGCGTATCACGAAAGATTTCCTGATGACCGGCGGGGCCGCGCAGCCGGCGACATCCGGTTTTGACTATTCGATCGGCGCTGGCCTGAGTTTGTCGATTCAGGATGGGGAGGTGGCAGGCACGGACGGGCTGTTGCACGATCTGTTCGACGCCGCACCCGTGACGGTCAATTTCTCGGCCGCGCATCCGTCGCTTCCGCGCCTCGATCTGGTAGTCGCTAAGATCGAGCCGAACACTGACGCGCTACCGCTCTTCAAGCCGTACACAAGGCTGCGGACGCAGGCCGAGCTTGAAAGCGGCGCTCCGCCCTACACGCCGACGCAGTTCAATAACGCGACGGAGCGCCACAACCGCGTGACGCTGCTCGTGAAGACCGGAACAGCCGCGGCTAATCCGGCCGCGCCCGCAGCGGGCGCAAACGAGGTGCCGCTTTACCAAGTGCTGATCGGGGCGGGAGCGACGACATTGGTTGCCGGCAATGTGACGGATGTGCGGAACAAAATCCGCACGCTGCCGGGGGCGTGGGCTCAGATCGACGCCATCAATAATCAGCTTTCGCCTGCCAACCTGCACGAAACGATCGATGACCGGGTGGCTGTGCTAGTGGCCGACAGCACGTACCTCAATAAGAGTTACAACGACGCCGGGAACCTGCTTACGATCGACGCCGATCTCATCGCTTTCGACGCCCGCTACGTCAACACCAACGGCGATAACATGACGGGCCAACTCACGGTCGATCCACCGGCGCTCGTCACGATGCAGGAGGCTTTCAAGGTTGGGTCGGGCGCAAGCCAGAATCAAAACAAGCTCTTCCGCATACAGTCTGTTGACACTCACATCGATCCCGGAGAAGCGGCGGGCGCGCGGGCCGGACTGCGCCTCGTTTTTTACGGCGATTTTTTCGGCAACAACGGGGAGTGCCGGCTGGATTGGTTTACGGGCGAGAGCGGGACGCGCGGGTTGTGGCGGATGGGCAATGGCATGACCTTTTTTGCCGACTCGACAGTGACGAATGGCAACGGTCAGGCATTCGTGTTCCGGAGTGTGAATCAAGCGGTGTTCGGACAGCGCAACGACATCATTGCTGCTCAAAACGCGGCGGGCGCTAACGTTTGGTTCGTGACTCAAAGCGGGGACATGACCTGCACGGGCACGCTGTCGAAAGCATCAGGCACGTTTCTGATCGATCATCCGCTCGACCCTAACAACAAGAACCTGCGACACGGGTTTATCGAAGCCCCTCGGTACGAGTTGATTTACCGGGGCACGTTACAGTTGGGGGCGGATGGAAAGGGAATGGTGAACGTCGATGTCGCGTCGAACATGACGGCTGGCACATTCGCCGCGCTGACACAAAAGGCCGAGGTGCTGCTGTACAATAAATCGTCCGCACGTCGCGTGTTTCCGACGACGCCCGCCAACGTAGATACAGGCGTCTTCCAGATCGAGTGCGAGTCTCCCTTCGCTGACGAGATTTTGTGGCTGGTCATCGCGGAGCGAGACGATGCTTATGTCCACAACACGCCTGAGTGCGACGCTCAGGGGGAATTGGTCGTCGAGTTCGCGAAGCCGATCCCGCCCGCCGAGTTGCTCGCAAATCTGAGTCCGATCTCAATG
>JBOGOY010000843.1:0-2481 GCA_050748185.1 Pyrinomonadaceae bacterium | reverse complement strand
GCGTGCCACAGTACCTGTCGGACGCGCCCGTTTACCGCGACACGCGCGATCCCTTGACGAGGCTCTTCGTCGAAAGCGCGCAGCACGCGCCGCGGGGACCAATCTTCATTGACGCGCAGCCCGGCGGCCAGTTCTCGCCCGATGCGCCCGTCGATCGCCTGACGGCCGCCGTCGCGCTGGTCCGCGCCGCCGGTTTACAGGAAGAGGCCGAATCGTCCGCCGGCACACTCCTCAACCTCTGGGACTTGAGCAGCGTCGCACCCGCCTTGCGCGGCTACGCGCAGGTCGCCGTCTCGCGCGGACTGCTCGCCGCCGACGGGACCAGCTTCCGCCCGCAGGCCCGGCTCACCCGCGCCGAACTCGCCCACGCGATGACGACGCTGGCGAGGATAGCGACGGAATAACTCCCAAGACCGTCAAGCCTCGCGTCCCAAGTCCGCGGCTGTCGCTTCAACTTGGGACGTGGGCCGCCGTGTTCGCCGTCATTTGCTGCTTTGCTCCGCGCCGGTCAGTCCGGCGAAGTTTCCGCTTGCCCCTCCACTCAAATCGGTTTCATAATCGTGCACAGGAGAAAGCAGATGAGCGAAGAACCAACCCAACCGATGTCCGAAAGTGATTTCAGGCGATTGCTCCTGCCGCGCCTTGAGAACATGGACGCGCGCTTGGAAAAACTTGAAGCGCGCGCCCAAGACACTAAGCCCATCTGGGAGAACGCGCTCAAAGAGATCGCCGACACCCGCGCCGAGATGCGTGAAGGATTCGAGAAAGTGTCTGGGGAGTTCGAGAAAGTGTCTGCGAATTTTGAGAAAGTGTAAGCAGAGTTCGGGAAGGTGCGGGACGAAATGCAGTATGAACTTCGCACAGCGTGGCCCGGAAGTATGGACGTGCTGAATCAATACTTCCTCGACATGCAGGCCGAGTTCCGCTACATACACCAGCGGAGCGACAAGCTTGACCCCGAGATGGTCAAGTAATAATCAAGTCCAAAGTCCAAAGTCTGAGAGCCTGATTCTCAGGCTTTGAACTTTGGACTATTTTTTGACGAACATCTCTTCCGCGTTCCACAGCGAGTAGGGCAGCAGCGTGCTGGGGCGGTGGTTGCCGACTTTCAGGTTGGCGGCCGAAGTGATATGACGCGCGACGATGGGGATGACCGGCAGGTGTTCCGCAAGTATCTGCTGGACCTCACGAAAAGTCTGCTTGCGGCGCGACTGGTCGGTCTCGCTCGCCAGCGCCGAGGCGAGTTCGTTGAGGCGCGCCTCCCACGGAGTCGCGGGCCGCGGCTGCTTCGGGAACCACTGGTGCTGCGGGCTGTCACTGCGCAGGTAATCGGCGTAAGCCGAGGGGTCGGGTTCGGTGGTGGATGTGCCCAACAGGATCGCCTCGTAGTCGTAGTTCTCGGTGGCGCGCGCCGTGACCTGCGCGTTTTCGATTGGCGCGACGTTCATCTTCACGCCGAGCTTCGCCAAGTCTTCCTGCAACACCGCCGCCGTCTTCACCCGTGGCTCCGTCTGCTGTGGCACGATCAAGGTGAACTCCACGCGGTTGCCCCGCGCGTCGTACAGTTCCGGCGCGTCGCCCGCCCCACGCACGACGAAGCCCGCTTCCCTGAGCAGCGCGCGCGCCCGGTCCAGATCGTATTCGGCGCGCGACAGGTCGTCCGCGATCCACTGGCGGTTGCCCGGCGAGACGAAGCCGTACAGCGGCGTCGCGAGTCCCTGCCAGACGGTGTTCACGATCGTCTCGCGATCGAGCGCGTGCGAGACGGCGCGACGAAACCTCTCGTCCTGAAACCATGCCAGCTTCACGGGGTCCACGATGGGTTTGTCGCCCTTCTGCCCCGCGTTCAGGTTGAACCACAGGTGATCGGTGTAGAGGCCGGGGCCGAGATCGTAGGCGACGACCGGCCCTTGCCCCGAGCGCATCGAGGCATAGTCGTTCGGGCGGACGCGGTCCACGATGTCGAGCGTGCCCTGCCGCAGGCGCGCGACGGCGTTGTCCTGATCGCGAACGACTTCGACGACGAGCCCATCGAGGTAGGGAAGCGACGCGCCCGACTGGTCCCTCTTCCAGTAGTGTGGGTTGCGCTTGAATACGTAGCGCTCGCCGGGCGTGACCTGATCGACGGCAAACGGGCCGGCGGTGACAATGCCCGCCGGATCGGTCGTCACGCCGTAGGCCTTGCCGAGTTCGCCTTTGGCGAGCGAGCCTTCGAGCGTGTGGCGCGGCAGCACGGCGAGGTTCGAGAGGTAATTCTCGGGGACGACGACCGTCTCGGGGAAGACGAGCTTGAACCGGCGTGGGTCCGTCACGGAGATTTCGATCGGCCGGCCACCGATCATCATCGCGCCCCGGTAGAGCGGCGACCCGGTGCGTTCGTCGTAGAGACCTTCGAGCGTGAACTCCACGTCGGCGGCGGTCAGTTCGCGTCCATCGGAGAACTTCACCCCGTCGCGCAGCGTGACCTCGACTGTGCGCTTG